>JAOTYK010000029.1 GCA_029861955.1 Acidobacteriota bacterium | reverse complement strand
CATCCGTCTCGTAAAACCGTCGCAGGATGCCTGAGCGGGACCTCCGCGGATGGCTTCGGGTGCTCGGCCCCGGACTGGCCGTTGCCGCCACCGGTGTCGGAGCGGGGGATGTCGTCGCCGCCGCGGTGGCGGGGTCTCGGTTCGGGATCGCCGTCGCCTGGGCAGCGATCATCGGCGCCGTCTTCAAGTTCGTTCTGAATGAGGGAATCGCACGGTGGCAACTGTCTACCGGCACCACCCTTCTCGAAGGGTGGGCGACCCGGCTGGGTCGCCCGGTGCAGATCGTCTTTCTGGCCTACCTGATTCTGTGGGGCTTCTTCGTCGGTGGTGCGTTGATGTCGGCGTGCGGGCTGGCAGCCCACGCGATCGCTCCCGCGCTGTCGGTCCGCTCATGGGGTGCCCTGCATTCGATCGTATTTGCCGCTCTCGTGTTGGTCGGTGGGTACGGGCCGTTCGAGCGCTTCGTCAAGATCCTCATCGCTGCGATGTTTGTCGCCCTGATCGGGTGCGCGGCGGTCGTCCAGCCTCCGCTGCTGACACTGCAACAGATCATCGGCGAGGCGGGAATCCCGACGGGGAGTGCACGGCTACTACTGGGTGTGGTCGGTGGAGTCGGTGGCACGGTCACGATGCTCTCCTACGGGTACTGGATTCGCGAGAAGGGTTGGCGCGGGCGTGAGTGGTACCGCGTCGCGCGGGTCGACCTGGCGGTGGCCTACGGTCTGACCGGTCTGTTCGGACTTGCCGTAATGGTGCTTGCCGCGGTCGTGCTTCATGCCGAGGGCGTTGTCGTCGAGGGAAGCAGTGGCGTCATCCGGATGGGGACCATGCTCGGCGCGGTCGCAGGACCCATCGGCGAGTGGGCGTTTCGCCTTGGATTCTGGGCGGCAGTCGCCACCTCGATGGTCGGCGTCTGGCAGGGAGTGCCTTATCTGTTCGCGGACTTCGTGGCCCAGCGAAAGGGCGATGGCACGATCGTCGATACGCGATCGCGACCCTATCGAGGCTTCCTGCTCTGGCTCTGCCTGCCACCGATGCTGCTGTTGTGGTTCGAGCGACCCGTGCAGATCATCCTGCTCTACTCGATCCTCGGAGCCGTCTTCATGCCGTTTCTTGCAGGGACGCTGCTCTACATGAATCGCAAGATCGAGTGGGTCGGTGCGGAGATGCGCAGTGGCTGGCTATCGTCGGCCCTACTGACTCTGGCGCTCGTTCTATTTGGCGCACTGGGCTGGTTTTCCATCGCGAAGGCGCTGGCGTCCCTGGCCCGGTGATAGGATGCTGCCGCCCGAAGCGGGGAGAGTTCTGCAGTGAGAATCATCATTCTGGGTGCCGGCGAGGTCGGAACCCACATCGCCGCCTCGCTCTCGAGAGAAGGCCACGACCTCGTCGTCATCGAACGCGATGCGGAGAAGGTCGCCCTGATGCAGAAGAGCATGGACGTGCTCGCCGTCAAGGGGGACGGCTGCAATCCGAGCGTTCTGAAGAAGCACCAGGTCGGCGACGCCGATCTGTTCTTCGCAGTCTCCAACAGCGACTCGTCCAATCTATTGGCAGCCCTCACCGCCAGGAGGATGGGTGCAAGAACAGCCGTCGTGCGTGTCGGCAACCCGGCATTGGGGAAGAACCCACTCGTGCGGGCGGACGATGAGTTGCGCCTGCTCTACCCCGAACAGTTGGTAGCCGAGGAGATCTTCTGTCTGACGCAGGTCCCAGGCACCGGCAAGGCACGCTTCTTCGGCGAAGGCAAGTTGGTTCTGCTGCAGGCTCGCCCGTCGATCAGCGCGAAGATCTACGGAAAACCGATCAAGGAGCTACAGGGTCCCGACAACTGGATCCTGACCGGGATCCATCGGGCGACCGGAACCGTCATCCCGCGAGGCGACACGCTTCTGCGACCCGGTGATCTTCTCTATTCGGTCGGTCCTGCCGAGGCGATCTCAAGTTATCTGGAATCGATTGGTGTCGAATCGCGACCCACGCGAAGAGTCGTCATCGCCGGGGCCGGTCAGGTCGGCGCAACACTTGCGAAACAACTCATTCACGCAAAAATCGAGGTCGCGATCATCCAACGTGGCGAGAAACGAGCCGCCGACATCGCCGCAGAGATTCCCGAGGCTCTGGTCATCCGGGGAGACGCGACCGATTCGGGCATCCTCAATGAGGCCGGCATCGAGGACGCCGACTACTTCGTGTCGGCCACCCAGTCGGACGAGGTCAATCTTCTGGCGTCGCTGCTGGCCCGCGAATCCGGTGCCCGTTCCGTCGTGGCGCTCTACAATCGTCCCGAGTTCCTCAATCTGATGCTGGCGGTGCGGATCGATATCCCTCTCTCGCCACGGATGATGACGGCCGGGACGATCCTGCGCATGGTGCACCGAAGTGAGATCGTCAGCATGGACCTGGTCGAGGGTGGGGATGCCGAGATCGTCGAGTTCGAGGTGCCTCCGGGAGCCCGTGCGCTGAAGGCACCGCTTAGCGCGTTGAAGTTCCCCCGCAATGCGATCATCGGGACGGTCCTGCGAGGCGAGCAGATGTTCGTCCCGGGTGGCGACTTCACGTTCAGGGAGGGGGACAGGACGCTCGTGTTCACACTCTCGAAAGCACTCCCGGATCTAGAACGGATGTTCCGCGGCCGATGAACTGGCGTGGCGTCTTTTTCTTGCTGGGGCGTCTGTTGCTGGCCCTCACGGCGGCCCTGCTGGTTCCCGCCGTCGTTGCCCTCTACTACAAGAGCGGCGAACACACCGCGTTCCTGATTAGCGCCGGAGTATCCGGCATTGCCGGTTTGATCCTTCAGACCCGTTTCAGCGACGGCCTGGCCAACGACAAGTTCGGTCGTTCAGAAGCGTTTGTTCTGGTTGCCGCCGCATGGGGGACCGCGTCCCTGGCCGGTGCTCTTCCGTGGATCGTTCTCGAGGGGTCGGGGTTCTGGGTCAACGCGATCTTCGAGAGTGTGTCGGGCTTTACGACCACCGGCGCATCGATTCTGACCGACATCGAAGCCCGGGGCCCGGCAATCCTACTCTGGCGATCGCTGACCCAGTGGCTTGGCGGGATGGGCATCATCGTCCTGGGGATCGCGGTGTTGCCGAAGTTGGCGGTCGGCGGTCTGGAGTTGCTCGGTGCCGAGGCCCCCGGACCGATCAAGGAGAAACTCACTCCGCGAATCGCCCAGACGGCCAAGGCGTTGTGGGGCATCTACGCGCTCTTGACCCTCATCGAGGTGACCGCGCTGGTGCTTGCCGGCATGGGTCTCTTCGACGCGGTCAATCACGCGTTCGCCACCATGGCGACCGGTGGGTTCTCGACCCTCAACTCCAGTGTCTCCGGGTTTGCCAGTCCACTGATCGAGTGGATCATTATTGTCTTCATGATCTTGGCCGGAGCAAACTTCGCTCTGCACTTTCACCTGCTTCGCGGCAAACCAGGCCCGCTGCTTCAAGATCGTGAGTTTCGCTACTACGTCTCGATCATGGCCCTGGCGACATCGCTGATCTGTGCCGATCTCATGCTTCGTGCGCAGCAGGAGATGAGTCTCCTTGATGCGTTCCGCGATGCGGCGTTTCAGGCGGTGGCGATTACGACCACCACCGGATTTGCGACCGCCGACTTCGAACTCTGGCCGGCGTTTTCACGCGCTCTCCTGTTCTTGTTGATGTTCATCGGTGGCTGTGCGGGGTCCACCGGGGGATCGATCAAGGTCGTACGAATCATGATCACGGTGAAAAAGCTTGTGATCGATCTCAAGCGCAAGGTGCAGCCCCACGCAGTGCTCCCGGTGAGGATCGGTCCGACGGCCGTGCCTGACGACGTTGTCAACTCCGTGACGACGTTTCTACTCCTGTTCGTGGCATTGTTCGCCGCCGGGGGCCTCTTGCTTACGATGCTGGGGATCGATCCCACGACCGCGTTCTCGGCGTCTGCGGCCTGTATTGCCAACGTCGGCCCGGGGTTCGGCGACGTTGGGCCGACGTTGAATTACGGGGGTTTGCCGGCAACGGCCAAGTTGATCTTGCTCGGGCTGATGCTGGTCGGTCGCCTCGAGCTCTACACGCTTCTGGTACTGTTGTTTCTGCGCCGGGGACGTCGAAAAGCCTGATTCGTGCTGCCGAAACGAGGATGACAATGAGTATCAAGAGTCAGATCGAGAAAGACGTTATCCAGTCCTTGCGTGACGGGAAGAAAGAAGTCGTGACGACCTTACGGATGCTCAAGTCGAAATTGCAGGAGCGGGAGGTCGCGCTACGCAGCGAGCACGGCGTCGACTACAAGATCGACGACGAGGAGGCGACCAAAGCCGTTTCGGCATATGCCAAGCAGCGACGGGACTCTATCGAGAGTTACAAGGCGGCGGGCCGGGACGAGCTTGTCGATAAGGAGCAGCGTGAACTCGATATCGTCAACAGCTACCTCCCCGAGCAACTCGATGCGGACACGTTACGGATGATCGTCACGGAGGCCGTGGCCGAGGTGGGTGCCACCGGGCCGCAACAGATGGGTCAGGTGATGAAGATCGTCATGCCGAAGGTCCAGGGACAGGCCGACGGCAAGCAGGTCAACGCCATCGTTCGAGAACTGATCGCGTCTACGCCAGACAAATAAACGTCTGACCCTCTACGTGTCCGTGATCGGTAAGCCAGCGGCGGATCTGTTCGCGGGGTTCCGCCCCGGCGACCGAGACGAGCAATCGCTCCAGTTGGGTCGCGTCCACTTCGCCCGGAGACACGACCCGCGCGCCGGCGATGGTCTGCCCGACCCGGCCGGGGTGGGTCTCCACGATCCAGCGTGGTTGTCGACCATGACCGGCAAGCTCGCGACACAACGATCGACCGGTGGCACCGTAGCCCCACAGGTCGAACGTAGGATGATCACGCAGATAACCCCGCGCGAGGTGATGGGCCTTACATCGTGTGAACGCCTTGGGCCCGTAGCGCGGGGATCTCTGCGATAGCCGAGTCGGGCCATGACGCCATGCGAGAAGGCGTCGCGGGACCGTGCCGATCTCACCTCCTGCGGCAAGATGTCTGAGCAGGAAGTCGTAGTCCTCGGGCCAGTCCACATCCTGATATCCGATCTCCATCATTCGAGACCGCCGTACGAACCACGTGGGATGGGGCAGGGGACACTCGACGAAACGGTCGCGCTGAACATCCGTCCCGTCGAGCAGGCTGTTGAGCCATTTCTCGTACTGTCGGATACCGCTACCCAGGTTGTCGTCGCGCGGAAAGAGCCGAGTGTGGCAACCGAGAAGAAGTGGACGGTCGGACCGCTCGGCGGCGACGTGTTGCGCGGCCAGACGATCACGATGCATGACATCGTCGCCGTCCATTCGTGCGACGAACGTCCCTCGGCAATGCTCCAGCCCCAGGTTGAGCGCAGGCACGATTCCCTCCCCGGTTCCGCCAACGATACGGAATCGCGGGTCGTCTCCGGCGGCTGCTCGATAGACGGCGACCGACCGGTCGGTCGATCCGTCGTCCACCAGGACGCACTCGAACGACTCCAGTCGTTGGCGCTGCATGCTGCGAACGCAGGCAGAGATCGTCGACTCGGCGTCCCGCACCGGTAGCAGGACAGAGACCAAAGGCCTCCTATTTAAAGCCATTCCGGCATGTTTTGACTTCGTCTCGTGGGAACCCATATTTGAATGACGTGATCGTAAGCCTTCGATACCCCTAAAGGAAGGGTCATCATGAAACGGAATTTTCTTGTCGTCGTGTCCAACGTCGCGCTGCGCGAATCGCTGGCCGGCGAACTGCGTCAAAGCGGGTTCACCGTGACCCGCGCCGTCAGCGGTGCGGAAGCCGAACGTGTGATCAAGGCCGTGACCTTTGACGCCGTGATGATCGAGTCGCACCTGCCCGATATGACGGCCGCCGAACTCAGTGATCGGATTCATGCGGTCCGCCCCGAGTGCCGGGTCCTGACCCTGACCAGCTACGATATGATCCGTAACACGCCGGAGCAGCTCCAGTTCGGATCGGATGACTTCATTATTAACTCGCAGCAGGTCTTTGAGTTGTTCGGGAGCGACAACGGGCGGGAAGGCTCAAGCCTGTCCACTCAGCATCGCGGGACGGACTCTTTACTTCAGGTGATCGACGTGATGGTCGGTCTACTCGAACTGGAGGATCGTTTTTTCGGCGCGTCGGCCCATCGGTCAATGCAGCTCGCCAAGGCGACAGCCGAGGAGCTCGGTTCCGACGACGATTCACTCAAGGAAGTCGTGCTGGCGACACTGTTGCATGACGTCGGCAAGATCGGTGTCGAGTCCGACGTGCTGTCGGCCGAGGGCGAGTTCAACGAGGAACAAGCCGAGCGCATGCGCGAGCATGTAACCGCATCCTGTCGATTGTTCGAGCACATTCAGTTCCCGTGGAAGGTCATGCCGGTGATCCGCGGTCATCACGAACGCTACGACGGCAAGGGGTACCCCGACGGTCTCAAGGCCCGTGAGATTCCGATGGGTGCCCGTATCGTCTCGATCGTTGACACCTACGTCGCGCTGACATCGGAACGCACGCATCGTCAGGCCAAGACCTCCGAGGACGCTCTCGCAGAGTTGATCCGGGAGGCCGGCCGCCAGTTCGATCCCGAGGTCCTTGAGGCGTTCCAGAAAGTCCTGGACAAGCGACTGGCCATACGACCCGATAAGGTAGAGCCGACCGTCCTGATCGTCGACGAGCAGCCGGAGTTTCGCAAGCTACTCAAGATGCGTCTCCTCAACGAAGGGCTGAAGATCGAAGAGGCGGAAAGTTTCGAGCACGCGTTGAAGACGATCCTCGAATCGCCGCCGGATCTGGTCGTCGCCGACGTCGATCCCCGGAGCTCGGACGCTTTCACGTTCCTGGAGGAGATGAGGTCGGACAAGGCGCTGCGTAGGGTCCCGTTCGCGATGCTCGCGAGGACGGACGATCGAATCGTCCGCATGCGCGCGTTGCGCGAAGGCGTCGATGAATACGTCAGCAAACAGGCGGATCTGGAAGAGATCATTCTTCGTATCGAGAACGTACTGGCGCGCGAGGCGATTCGTCGTCGTGATGACAAGACTCTTGTGCGACGCGGGATCACCGGCGACCTGGTCAACCTGGGACTCCCGGATATTGTCCAGACGCTGACGATGGGAATGAAGACAGCCTGCGTGACTCTTACCTACGACGGCGATCACGGGACCCTGTGGTTCGACAACGGCGAGGTCAAGCACGCGGAGACCAAGAAGCTCAAGGGCGAGGACGCGTTCTACGAGATGATCCGTTGGGACGACGGCGAGTTTGTCATCGAGCACGGCGTGAAGCCCAAGAATACGACCGTCACCGCCGATGCGATGTTCCTTCTGATGGAAGGGATGCGCCTCATAGACGAGTCCGGGGCCGAGGGGGCCAAGGCCGCCTCCTGATTTCGCGCTGCCTTGCAAGCCAGGGTAGGACTGCTCTAGCCTGGATCCGGCGATGAGCGATCGACTCGAAAATCTACGCAAGGCTGCCCGCGAGTCCTGTGCCGTGGCCGTCTGGTCCCGCGGCGTCGAATTGAGCCGTGCCGGCGCGGTCACCGGCGAGCGAGACGACGGCGACGAGGCGACGTTCCTCGTTTCGATCAAGCGAGGGATGATCAGTCGTACCGTGACGCTCTATCCCGACGACGCCGAGTGGGACTGTCCGTGTACCCGCGAGGCTCCCGCATGCGAGCATGTCGCGGCGGCGGTGATCGCCTGGAGCGCGGCCCTGACCGAAGGCGAGGATCTGCCGAAGCCTCGATTCAGTGCCGGCCGAGTGGGGTACCGATTGACGCGGGATCGGTACGGCCTGGCGCTTGAACGCGCCATCGTTCGGGATGACGGGGAGCAGCGACTGGACTGGACTCTGGCGGCCCTTGCGGCCGGTCGCGTCGATGGTCCACGAATCGTCTCGTCGCAGGCGGATCTCGCGGTGGAGTTGACACTGGGGACCCATCGTCACGGTCTCCTGTCGCCGAACCTCATCCCTCAACTGTTCAAGCGACTCAGGTTTTGCCAGGACGTCCGACTGGACGGCAGCCCGGTGACGATCGACCAGCAGTCGATCGGAAAACAGGTCTACGTGAGCGACGGCGGGGACGGCTTCGATCTGGTGCTGCGGGATGCCGATGCCATCGACGAGTCCTTCAGCAACGGCATCGTTCGATGCGACGAAACGCTCCATCCACGGAAAGAACTGGGTATCACCGGTCGAGAATTGCGGGATCTGACGGCGGGTGTCCACGTCTCCGGGGACGACGCGGCGGAACTTGTCACCATGACGCTGCCCCATCTCGAACGAACTCTTACTGTCGTCCGCGAGACAGATCGGCTGCCGGACACCTACGTTGAGCGTCCGCGAGTGGTCGTGGAGATCGACGGTCGCGATCGCTCGATCTCGGTTCTGGCTCAGGTTGTCTATGGGCAACCTCCGCGGGCCCGGATCGAACGCGACCGGCTCGTCCCGATCTCCGGAACGCTCCCACTTCGCGATCGCGAGCGAGAGAAGCAGATCGCGACTGCGGCCCAGTCGACGCTGGGTCTCCGCGTCGGGGAGCGTGTCGAGTTGTCGGCAGGCGAGGCGATCCAGTTCCGCAAGCGGCTTGCCGACTGGCCCGGTGAGGTTCACGGCGAAGCCATCAAACGCTTCCGGCTGACGCCGACCCTGGTCCCCGACGTCACATTGGATCCGGCGGAATTCGACGCGACGTTCGCGACCGAGTGGGCGAACGAGGATGGTTCTCGCACAGGTGGCCAGGCAAGACCTGCCGATGTCTTGCGGGCATGGACCAGCGGGGAGTCGTTGGTGCCATTGCTCGACGGCGGCTTTGCGCCGCTGCCCACCGACTGGCTGGAGCGTCACGGGCGCCTGCTTGCAGACCTGCTCAACGCGCGGAACGCCGACGGTCGGTTGCCTTCCAGTAGTCAGTTCGATCTGGCCGAGCTGTGTGACGAGCTCGATGAGTCACCGCCACCGGACCTTCAGGGCCTACGAGGACTGCTGGCGGACCGCGCGTCGCTACCCGAAGCTCCACTTCCGGATGATTTACAGGCAACCCTTCGGGACTACCAACGGGAGGGCGTGGGCTGGCTCTCACTCATGCAGCGTGCCGGTCTCGGCGCTCTTCTGGCGGACGACATGGGATTGGGGAAGACCGTCCAGGCCCTGTGTGCGTTGCATGGTCGATCCCTCGTGGTGGCGCCGACCTCGGTGCTTCACAACTGGCAGCAGGAGCTGACCCGGTTTCGTCCGGGGCTCTCGTTCGCCGTCTACCACGGGGCAAGCCGCTCGCTGGATCCCGATGCCGATGTCACGCTGACGACCTACGCCATCCTCCGTATCGACGCCGAGATTCTGGCGGGCGTGGACTGGGACACCGTCGTTCTTGACGAAGCGCAGGCGATCAAGAACCCTGACAGTCAGGTGGCCCGCGCCGCGTATCGTCTGAACGCGGCCCACCGGATCACGATGACCGGCACCCCGATCGAGAATCGTCTGGAGGAACTGTGGAGCCAACTCCAGTTCCTGAACCCCGGCCTTCTCGGCGACAGGCAGGCGTTCAGCAAGCGGTACGTCCAACCGATTCAGAGTGGTGATGATGGGGCCGCCAGTGCGCTGCGGCGGCGGGTGCGCCCATTCGTTCTCCGCCGCCTGAAGCGGGACGTGGCACCGGAGCTGCCGCCACGAACCGACGTCGTCCTTCGATGTCAGTTGGATACGTCGGAACGCGAGCTCTACGACAGCCTGCGTCTGGCAAGCCGAAAGGACGTTCTGGAGAAGCTGGCCGAAGGTGGCAACGTCATGGCCGTCCTGGAGGCGTTGTTGCGTCTTCGTCAGGCGTGTTGTCACGGCGGACTGGTGCCGGGGCAAGAGGTCGAACATTCGTCCAAGCTGACACTGTTGCGGGAGACCCTGGACAGCATCGTCGCCGACGGACACAAGGCGTTGGTCTTTTCCCAGTGGACATCGCTCCTGGACCGGACCGAGCCGGTGCTGAATCAGGCCCGGATACCGTTCCTGCGTCTCGACGGCAGCACGACCAATCGTGGCGAGGTCGTCGATCGTTTCCAGGCGGAGGAGGGCCCGCCGGTCTTGCTGGTCTCGCTTCGGGCCGGTGGAACCGGCATCAACCTGACCCGCGCCGACCACATTTTCCTGCTGGACCCATGGTGGAACCCGGCCGTCGAGGATCAGGCGGCCGATCGAGCCCATCGGATCGGTCAGGAGAACCCGGTCATGGTCTATCGGTTGGTTGCGGAGGCGACGGTCGAGGAGAAGATCCTCGCACTCCAGGATGCCAAGCGGGAACTGGCCGAGACGGCGCTGGGGGATGCGAGTGCGGGTGGCGCACTGACCCGCGACGAACTTCTGGAGTTACTCTCGTAGCTCGCTGGGGGGCTGACGTCGCGGCTGTCGAAATGTGATGTCTTCCCACTCGCCGTCTTCGATCACCTTCAGCGCCGCGTTTCGTTCGTTGAAGTAGCGGACGATCTCCTGGACCAGGTCTTCGGGAGTTGAAGCCGCCGATGTGACGCCGACGTTGCGGACTCCCTCGAACCAGGTTTCGTCAAGATCCTCGACGCGCTCGATCCGATAGGCGCGAGGGGTCAGCTCCTCGGCCAACTCCAGGAGACGCATGCCGTTGCTGCTGTAGTCGCTGGTGACCACCAGAAACAGGTCGACGTCACCTGCGATCTGTCGCACGGCGTCCTGGCGGTTCTTCGTCGCGTAGCAAAGATCGTCTCGGGAGGGGACGACCAGATCCGGAAAGCGGGTTCGCAGGATGTCGATCGTCTTGCCGGTGTCGTCGACGCTAAGGGTGGTCTGTGTCAGAACGACTACCCGATCGGGATCGGGCACCTCCACGGTGCGCGGGTCGGCCAGCCGCGTGTCGTGTTTGCGGTTGCCGACGACGCTGACGACGGTCGTCGATTCGGGGGCTTCGCCGAAAGTCCCGACGACTTCCTGATGAGTCGTGGAGTCGCCGATCAAGAGGATGTGGAACCCCTTGGCGGCATACTTCTTGGCCTCGCTATGGACCTTGGTCACCAACGGGCAGGTGGCGTCGAGGGTGTGAAGGCCCAGCCGGTCGGCCTCGTCACGGACGGCCGGGCTGACGCCGTGGGCCGAGAAGACCACCGTGTCGGCCAGGGTCTCGCCCCGTTCCGCGCCGTGCCGGCGCAGCGGTTCCAATTCCTTGAGTTCTTCGACGAAGTGGACCTTGTGCTCGTCCTGCAGGCGATGGACCACGTCGTTGTTGTGGACGATGGCGTGATAGACCGTCAGCCGGGAGCCGTCGGTCTGCTCCATGGCCCCGGCGGTCTCCTCGACCGCCTTGATCGCCATCACCACCCCGGCGCAGAATCCCCGGGGTTTGGCCAGATAGAGCGTCTCAACCATCCGGCCATTATAGCGATGCCCGTAACCCGATCCGCTCCCCACCGTAATACTGGGTGTGGAGGCAGGGGCACCATCCACGAGGGGCTCACAACCGCTCGACCGCCAAGGAGGCCCGCACAGCGGGAAACGGTCGGAGAGACGGTGTCCAACAGTATAGTGCGATCAGGATAGCCCCATCAGAGGCCCCCACTGGCGGTGGGTCCTGAGAGGCACGGGAGGAGTCGTTCGATGGCGACAATCGAAGCGATGGCGGCCAACGCCAGTTCCGGTCAAACGACCGTCAGCGTTCGAGGCGTAAAACACGTCTACCCCGGTGGCAAGCTGGCCCTGGACGACGTCAATCTCGAGATCGGCGTCGGTCTGTTTGGCTTACTTGGACCCAACGGCGCCGGCAAGAGTACGCTGATGCGCATCATGTGCACGCTGCTCACGCCGACCGGCGGCGAGGCCTCGGTCCTCGGGCACGACACCGTGAAGGACCGTCAGGCGGTGCGTACCGCCCTGGGCTACCTCCCGCAGGAGTTCGGTGCGTGGCGTTTGCAGAAGGTCCGGGAGGTCGTCGACACGCTCGCCGGTCTGTCGGGGATCCGAGACAAGGCCGCACGAAAGCAACGTGTGGAAGCGGTCATCGAGCAGGTCGGTCTCCAGGAGGTGACGCATCGCAAGGTGAAGAAGCTGTCCGGCGGCATGCTCCGTCGTCTCGGCGTGGCGCAGGCGTTGGTACACGATCCACCGGTGATCATCGTCGACGAACCGACCGTGGGCCTGGACCCGCAAGAGCGACTGCGCTTCCGACGTCTGATGGCAGACCTGGCCCGAGACCGCACCATCATTCTCTCCACCCACATCGTTGCGGACCTGGGTTCGAGTTGTCGCGACCTGGCGTTGATCGATACCGGCAAGATCGTCTTCCGTGGATCGCCACAGGGTCTTCTGCAGCATGCCGGCCAACATGTCTTCGAGATGGTTGCCGATCGTGCTCAGGAAGCCCGGCTCGTAAGCGAGGGCGTCGAGATCGTCTCACGAACTGCAGACGGCGAGGGGAGTCACATCCGAGCGGTGGCCGCCGACGGCTCGATCCCCCCGGGAGCGAAGCCGGTGTCAGAGCCCACTCTTGAAGAAGGCTACCTGGGATTCATGGCCTCCCGCGGCCGAGCCGAGGTCGCACGGACCGAAGAGGAGACGTCATGATCCGGCCAGGAACTGTCTGGGACATCGCAAAAGCCGAGATGCGTTTGACACGTCGGCTGGCCCGCTTCTGGGTCTTTCAGGTCATCGCGTTCCTCGCGGCGGCGCTGTTTTATCTTCAGTACAACGTGTTGCACCTGTTCTTCTCGTCGTTATCCGGTTCGGCGGCGATGGTCAATCCCCGCTTCCTGATGAGCTTCATCGGCATGTGGTACCTGGTCGTCTTCTTGTTGGGGATCGTCTTCCTGGGCTTCGAGATTCGCGCCCGGGATAAACGGGAGAATATCGTCGAGGTCTTCGACGCGCTGCCCGTCACTAATCTCGAACTCATCACGGGGCGGTTTGTCGGCATCCTGCTCGCATGTTGGTTCCCCGCGCTGGTCTCCCTGATCCTGTTGAGCCTGATCGGCTTCCTGGGCTTTCAGACCTTGCCGTTGCCCACCTCGTTGATCAGCTGGCTCTTATTCATGGCGCCGCCGGCCTACGGGATGATCCTGGGCCTGACGTTCTTCCTGACGCTGGTGCTCCGGCATCGGTGGCTGGCCGGCATCGTGGTGACCGGCGTGGTGATCGGGTTGGCCGTCGTCAATCTGGGTCTGACACCGGTCTGGATGCTGCCGGCGTTCGATATCACCGGCGTATTCATGTTGCCGCCGATGACGGATTTCGCGCCGTCGTCCATCGACCTGCGATCGTTTTCTCAGCGAGCCGGTTACATGTTGTTCGCCTTCGGTTTCCTGCTGCTCTGTGCCGTGATCCATCCGCGGAAGGATGACGCGAACAAGGGCAAGCTGGCCTCGATGGCCACGGCCTGTTTCGTTGTGGGCGCCGCCGTGCTGGCGTTCCTGGTCTATGAAGGAAAGGCCGCACTGAGCGACCAGGATCGTTGGTTTGCCGTTCACGACGCGCGAGCCGAAGAGCCGGCCGCGGATCTTCAAAGTATCGTCGGCACGGTCGATATTTCCGCAAAGAAATCGCTGAGCCTCGACCTGGCTCTCAACGTGCAGGCGCCAGAAGGGGAGACACTCTCGACCCTTCTCTTTACGCTCAACCCCGGCCTGACAGTCAATGGGGTGTCCACCGACGACGGAGCGACCCTGACCTATCGCGCCGCGGAAGCGCTCCTGGAGATCGACCTGGATCGTCCGCTCGGTCCCGGGGCCTCGCGCACCATCAACCTGATGGCCGGTGGAAAACTAGACCCGTGGTTCGGTTACATCGATGCCGACGTTCGGCCTCTTGGCATCACGATGAAGGAAGGCAACTTGTTTGCCCTGGGCTTCTTGAATTCGCTGACCGAGCGCGGCGTCGTGGCATTGATGCCAGGCAGCCGTTGGCTGCCGCAAACCGGCACCGATGTCGGTCGTGGGGGCCGCGGTCGACCGGTGGACTTCTTTACGGTCGACCTGACCGTCAAGACACCCTCCGGTTGGCTCGTCGCCGGTCCGTCTCGACGGCAGGAAGCCGGCGACGATACGTTCCGCTTCACGACCGTCGCACCGGTTCCCGAAGTGGCACTGGTGGCATCGAACTACACAAGTCATTCGGCAGAGATTGACGGCGTGATGATGGAGATCCTGGTCCATCCACGTCACACAACGAACATCGATGTGTTCGCCGACGCCGGCGACTTGCTCGGGGAGTGGATCAGCAAGCGTCTGCAGCAGACGGCCGAGCTGGGCCTCGAGTATCCGTACGACTCGTTGACGATGGTCGAGGTTCCGAGTCATCTTCGCGGGTATGGCGGCGGTTGGCGTCTCGATACGACGTTGACGCAACCTGCCATGATCCTGACTCGGGAATCCGGTTTCTCTACGGCGCGTTTCGATCGACGCTTCAAGGATCCCGACCGATACAAGGATCACGAAGAGGGAGTTCCCGGCGCGAAGCGGGATACGTTGACTCGCTTCTTCACAAACGACTTTACCGGCGGCAACCCGTTCCTTGCGTTGGCCCGCAGCTACTTCGGCTATCAGACGCGAGCCTCCGGCGACCTCGCGATCCCGTTGGACTTCGTCTACGAGGATCTCACCAACCAGTTGGTTTCGGAGAATCGTTCTTACTTCTCCGCGCGGATCATGACCTCCCAGACGGAGATGAATCAGATCATGGGCAGCCTGCAGCAGATGGGCGGGGAGGGGCGCCGCGGTCGAACGGTCTCGGACATCGTCATCGATCAGGTGACATCGCGTAGCGACGTCTGGAGTACCGCGCTCGAGACCAGCCTCGCCGAACTGAATCCGTGGGAGACCCCGAAGGAATCGCTGAACGTCCTGACCCTCAAGGGCGGCGCAATGGCGCAGTCGTTGATGGACGGGCTGGGTAGCGAGAAGGCCGGTGCCATGGTCGCTAGCCTGAGAGATCGTGGCGTTGGTGGCAGCTTCGACGAACAGGATGTCGCCGCGGTCGGCGAGGAGATTGGCGTCGATCTGCAGGGCTGGATGGATCGTTGGCTCCACGACACTGCGCTACCGGGCTTCATCGCCGTCAATCCCTCTCTCGAGCGGATCACCGACGACGAAGACGGCACACCGAACTATCAGCTGCTCGTCAAGGTTCACAACGGTGAGGCGGTCGGGGGCATGGTGAAACTCCAATACGTGGTTCCGTCGGAAGGCGGTGGCCGCGGTCAGGGGCGACGACGTCAAAGCAGCGATCCCATCGAGATTCCGGCCAACGGCACGGTCGAGATCGGGATCGTCACGTCTCAACCGCCACGCTTTGCGTTTCTCTCACCCTACTTATCGCTGAACCGTGACGGCTTCTCGATCAATCTTCCGTCGGTTGACGAGGAGTTGATCGTCGATGCCGAACCGTTCATCGGCAGCCGGATCATTGAATGGCAGCCGACAGACGACGGCAGCATCATCGTCGATGACCTGGATGAAGGATTCTCGGTGGCCGACTCCGGCGAGACCGGAATGCGTCTCGCCGGTCGTGGCGTGACCGACGAGGACACCGACGGGGGACTGCCGGTCACCTCCGGCAGGACGCCGTCCCGCTGGTCCCGTCGCGAGACGGCGTTGGCCTACGGTCGCTATCGACATACCGTCGCCACCATCAAGGCCGGCGACGGCTCTCGCACGGCCGAGTTTACTGCAGAGATCCCCAGCTCCGGTCTCTGGGAGTTGTCCTACTACGTCCCATCGTTCCGGCGTCGAGGATCCGGCGGCGGCGGCCGAGGAAACTTCTTCAAGCGGGGAACCTGGCAACTCGCGGTCGAGGATTCGTCCGGCGTCAACAATGCCACGCTGGATGCCGATGGTGCCGATCCCGGCTGGAACATCCTGGGTGAATACGAGATCGCCGCCGGCGAGACCGTGGTCCGTGTCGGCAACGAAGCGACAGAGGGTCGCTACGTCGTTGCCGATGCGATACGTTGGATCCCGGTCAAGCGCAACAAACGGGAAGAGGCGGAAGAATGAGCTATCGGTTCGTCGGGCGAAGTCTGTCATGGGTGCTCGTCTTCACGTTGGCCGCATCCGTGGGCTGCGTGAATCGGGCGCCGGAGGAGACGATCGAATTTCGTGTCCCGGTGACGGCCCGTGCCGTCGAGACCGGCGATGTCGAAGATCGCATCGTCGCGACCGGATCGCTGAGAACCCCCGAGGCCGTGGCGCTCAACGCCGACAGTGGTGGCGCGCTGAAGATCGCCCGCAATGCGCGGGGAAGACGATTCGCCGAGGGCGACCGCGTGAAGGCCGGTGACATCGTCGGCGAGATCACCGGCGAAGAGGTTCGTCTTGCCGCCGGCCTCGAGGCGGCGGAACAGCGCTACGCAACCGTCAAGGCGGATTACGATTCCAAGAAGGCTCTATACGACGAGGGGCTGCTGGCCGAGCAGGAATTTCGTCAAGTCGAGAGCTCTCTCGCCGATGCGAAGATCGAAGTCGAGCGCGGCGTTCTGAAGGAAACCCGCTCGCGATTGATCACGCCGATCGATGGGGTGATCCTGCGCCTGGCACGGGACGAGTCCGAGCAGCCACTGGCGGATGGCCAGTTGGTCATGCAGGGATTTCAGGTCGCCCAGATCGCCCCGACCGACACATTGATCGCCGAGGTCGACCTGGTGGGCTCCGATGTTGCCCGGATCAAGGTCGGTCAGATCGCCCGTGTTCGGCATCACGCCTGGGACGACTCACGGTTCGAAGGACGCGTGCTTCGTCTCGCCCCGAGTCTGGATCCATCGACACGCACGCTCCGCGCCGAGGTCGCCGTCAGGAACGGTGCGGCCAAACTTCGACCGGGGATGTTCGTTGAGGTGACGATCGTCGTGGAGAGCCGTCCCGAAGTCCCGGTGGTCCCGCGCCGGGCCGTCGCCGAGCGCAACAGTCGCAAGGTTGTGTTCGTCGTCGAGGGCCAGAAGGTACGACAACGCGAGGTGGTCCTGGGACTCGGCGACGATGAGATCGTCGAGATCATCGAGGGGCTGGAGCCCGAAGAGCGGATCGTCGTCCAGGGGATCGAGACGCTAAACGACAACATGTCCGTCCGTGTGAACGGCGGATAGTCCATGGAAGCCCTTGCCCGTCTAGCCGCGCGCCGTCCGGTGGCGGTCACCGTGGTTGCGGCGGCGTTCGTCATCCTCGGTTGGACCGCCTGGCGGGAACTCCCACTCGATCTTCTGCCTGACATGGAGAGTCCGACTCTCGTCGTCTCGGTCCGCTCGGGCGACCGCCCACCGGCGGAGATGGAGCGACTGTACGGCGAGCAGATAGAGCAACGGCTCTTCGCCGTAAGCGGAATCCGCGAGATCAAGCAGGTCGCCCGCACGGGTCGAATCATCGCCACCGTCATCTTCGACTGGGACGCCGACATGGACTACGCCCTCGTCGAGGTCGAGAAGGCGACCGGTCCCATCCGTTCGGACCCCGATGTCGGCGAGGTCCTCGTTCGTCGCTTCGATCCACGGCAGGCGCCGGTGATCACACTGGGTCTTGTCGCCGACGAGGGCGGACCCAGCCTCGCGTCCTTGCGACGGACCGCCGATCGTCAGGTGTCGATCGCCCTGGAGCGACTCGAGGGTGTGGCCGAGGCACGCGTGACCGGTGGACGCGAAGAAGAGATCCGGGTCTCCGTCGATCGCTATCGCATGGAATCGGTCGGCGTCACACTCGGCGAGCTTGAGAGTCGTCTTCGTGCCGCCAACGTCGATCTCAATGCCGGCACGCTGGAGGATGGCAATCGGGTCTTCCTGGTTCGCGGGGTCTCCCGTTATCGCGACGCAGGCGATGTCGGGGAGGTCGTTCTCAGGTTCGGCTCCGACTCCTCCGGTCGCCAGATCCCAATTCGCGTCCGTGACGTCGCCGATGTGGCCATCTTCGACGAGGAGATCACGCATCTGGTCCGTGTCGATGGCCAGGAGGGCGTCGGTCTCTCGATCTACAAGGAGGCGGGATCCAATACGGTCGCCGTCTCGAAGACCGTCCGCTCGGCCATGGAGGCGATCAATAGCGACCTGCCGGGTGTCAGTGTGTCCGTCGTCTCCGACGACGCGGCTCTCGTTGAAGATTCGATCCGCGATGTTCAGAGCGCCGCGCTGATCGGTGTGGCTCTGGCGATCCTGATCCTGATCCTGTTCCTGCGAGCGCCGGGGCCGACGGCCATCGTCGCGCTGGCCGTGCCGGTTTCCCTGTTGACCACGCTGTTCTTCATGCACTTCAGCGGACAGAGTTTGAACGTCATGACCCTCGGGGGACTGGCGCTCGGCGCCGGGATGCTGGTGGACAACGCCATCGTTGTCGTCGAGAGCATCTTCCGCCGGTTGTCTGCAGGGGACAGTCGCGAGGATGCCGCAGCCCGTGGGACCGGCCAGGTCATCGGCGCGATCGTCGCCAGTACGTTGACCACCTGCGCGGTCTTCGTGCCGATCATCTTCGTCCAGGGGTTGGCCGCGCGGCTGGTGTCCGGTCTCTCATTCACCGTCGTCGTCTCGCTGGCGGTCTCGCTGTTCGTGGCGGCCCTGCTGATTCCGGCGCTTGCACGGTGGCTCCTTCCCGCCAAGACTCCCCGATCGATTGAGGTCGGCGCGCCTCGTCTAGAAGCATTCGTCGGCGGACTCCTGAAACGACCGCTGCTGGTGGTGTTTGTCGCGCTCGTCGGGGCAGGTCTCGGTGTCATGGGTCTCGTCTCGCTCGGGACAGAGCTGTTGCCGCCCTCCGACCCACGTCAGTTTTCCGTGCGTCTTGTTGGGCCTCCCGGACAACGAGTCGAGTCCACCACCCGCACGGTCGTGGCCATGGAAGAGCTTCTCCGCGAAGCCGCCGGGGATGATCTCATCGCGATCCAGTCGGAGATCGGACGACTCCCGGAGGATGACCGGCTGATCCGCGAGGAGCAGACCGAGGAGAACACCGCTCGCATCCTGGTCCGTCTTCGCGCGGGAGGTGCCAGCGGTGGCGACGTCGTCGCACGAGCGGCACCGGCGGTGACACAGCTTGGAAATATTGAGGTCAACTGGGAGGTCGGCGTCTCCGCGCTGGCTCGCTCCCTCGGCACCTCCGGCCCGCCGGTTGCCGTCGAGATCTCCGGACAGTCGCTACCGGACCTGCGAGATACGGCCGAGAGTCTTCGCTCGAATCTGGCCGCTGCCCCAGCATTGTGGAACGTCCGCTCATCGTTCGAGGGTGGGCCACCGGAGCTTCGCGTCGAGCTCGATCGAACGCTTGCCGATGGCCTCGGGGTCGATCTCGATCTTGTCTCCATCGCACTGGAAGCGTCGCTGGATGGGCGCTCGGTGACCGTCGTCTCGACCGGGGATGAAGAGCGAGATGTCGTCTTGCGGATGCCATCCGTTCGACGGGATGATCTGTTGCAGGTTCCGTTGACCACAAGTTCCGGTGCGCGTCTCGTCGTCGGTGACGTGGCGAGGCTGCGACCCGAGAGTGGAGCCCGCGAGATCTTCCGTCGCGATCAACGTCGCGTGGCTCAGGTGACCGCCCGTATCGTCGACAGCGCCGACTATCCGCAGGCGATCCAGGCCGCCCAGGAGGCGATCGACGCCGCGAACGTCGCTCCCGGGTTGAGCGTCCGACTGGTCGGCGAGGAAGAGGAGCGCACGCGGACCTTCGACGAGTTGAAACTTGCCGGGATCCTGGCCTTGCTCCTTGTCTTCATGGTGCTGGCGGGGACGTTCGAGTCGCTGATCCACCCGTTGACGGTGGCGATATCGATTCCGCTCTCGCTGATCGGTGTTGCGCTGGTGCTGGTACCGATGGGTCGCCCGCTAGGTGTGATGGAAGTATTGGGCCTTATCGTCCTGGCGGGGGTTGCGGTCAACGATGCCATCCTGCTTGTGGATAGCGCACGACGGCTGATGCTGGACGGAATGGAATGCACCGCGGCACTGGCCCGGGCCGCCGCGATTCGTCTGCGACCGATCCTGATGACCACTTTCACCACCGTCCTCGCCATGTCGCCGCTGGCCTGGGGTGGCGGCGAGGGGGCGCAGCTGCGTCAGCCGCTGGCACTGACGATCATCGGTGGCATCATCCTGTCGACGGTGTGCTCGCTGACGGTCATCCCGTGTGTCTACCTGCTGCTTGAACGTCTGCGACCAAAGCGGGCCCGTTCGTGAGTCCGTTTGCCATTCCCGTGCGACGCCCCGTCGCCACGGCGATGTTCTTCCTTGCCATCCTGTTGCTAGGGCTAGTCGGTTGGCAACGGATGCCCGTCGAGTTGTTTCCCCAGACCGAGGGAAACCAACTCAACGTTCGATTCAATCGTCCGGGGAGCGAGCCCGAGGTCGTCGAGCGGGAGATCCTGTTGCCGCTCGAGGCGAAGGTTGCTGAACTTTCGCGGGTGATGGAGACCTCGGGAGAGATCCGCGGTTCCGGCGGGTCGTTCGTCGTGAAGTTCGAGCCCGGCGTTGATATCGACGTGCGCGAACTCGAGCTCTCCCGGCTTGCCGCCGATCTACAGCGCGAGCAGCCCCAGGGTACTTTCATCAACGTGCAGTTGGATCCGTTCACACAGCTCAGCAACAGTCGTTTCGCGATGTACCTGCAGGTCACGGGGATGAGCGACGTCAACGCCTTGCTCGACTTCGTCGAGGATCGCATCGTCCCGCGTCTGGCGGCGGTCGGCGGCGTCGCGCAGGTCCAGGCGTTCGGTGGTTCGCCGCGGGAGCTGACGGTCAGCATCGATCCCGATCTCTGCGCGGCCGAGGGCATCAACACCGGCGAGGTGACCCAGGCGTTGGCCAAGTCCGTACGCGGGTTGGACTACCTGGGGGGCGTGGAGGACGAGGCGGGTCGGACTGCAGTTCTCATCGACGGTCGCCCCAAGGGCGAGGTGTCGCTTGCCTCGATTCGCATCCGACCCGATCGGGCGGTCCTGCTTCGTCACGTCGCCGACGTCGAACTCGGCACGGGGCGAGAGCAGAATCTGTTTCGCGTAGACGGTCAGCCGGCCATCGGCCTGATCCTCTATCAGGAAGAGGGCGCCAACCTCGTGCAACTGGCCGACGACCTGCGGGGTCGTCTCGACTCTCTCACCGGTCAGTTCTCCGAGTTTGGAATCGGCTTCCGCGTCCTGTTCGATGGTGGGGAGTTGATCGAGGATCAACTGGATCGACTGAAGAAGCTGGCTTTCTCCGGATTCATCATCTCTCTGGTGACACTTTATCTGTTCCTCCGGCACTGGCGTGCCGTGGGCGTGGTGGCGATCGCCGTTCCGTGCAGTCTGCTGACCGCTCTGGCGCTCCTGTATACGGCCGGCCAGACGCTTAACGTGGTTACGCTCCTGGGTCTCGCCGTTGGCATTGGCATGCTGGTCGATAACAGCATCGTCGTCTACGAGGCCGTCCAGCGGCAGCTGGAACACGGTGCGTCGGGCGAGAAGGCCGCCGAGAACGGCGTGCGGCGAACCGTGCGGGCGATCCTCGCCGCCACCGCGACCAACGCCGTTGTATTCCTGCCGATCGTCTTCGTCGACTTCGACGACGCGTCGTTGCGGTCGTTCCTGACCGTCCTCGTGATTGCGATCCTGGTGCCGTTGTTGGCATCGGTCATCGTCGCCATAGGTCTTGTGCCGATGCTGGCGGGCAAGTTGGCGGCGCCGGCCGCGATGCAACGTCTCAAGGAGATTCGCGCGCGTCGAGAGCGATTCGGTGGCCTGGTCCATCCCGACCGGGCGCGTGGCCTGGCCAACGGCGCGTTGATGACGGCCCTGCGTCGCCCCGGTAGCTGGGTGGCGATCGTTCTGGTGGCGGTGGTCATCAGTTTCATCCAGCTCGTGGGTCTGAACATCGGTGGCAGTTCGCAGGAGGCGCAGGAGCAGACACAGATCCGTCTTCCCGTCACGATCGAGGGGGGTGGCTCTCTCGACGCGGCGACGGACATCTTTGCCGCCCTCGAGTCGTCGGTCATGGACCTGGAGGGCATCGAGCGGGTCGAGTCCTTCGTCCAGGAGGAGGGTGGCTCGATCACGGTGACGATCCCTGAACGAGAAGAGCGTCCCGACGAGTTGACCGCTGCGCGAGTGCGTGAACGACTTCGCGATGCCGCCAACCGATATCCAAACGTCGAGCTCAGCGCCTCGCAGGGCGGCGGCGGTGGGGGCGGACGTCCATCGTTTCTCGGTGGCGGCGCCTCCCGGGTCGTGGTCTCCGGTCCCGACGTCCGTCGTCTGCGAACCCTGACCGAGACGATCAAGGACCAACTCGAAGAGATCCCGGACATCGGAAGCGTGACCATCGCGACCCGCGATGGTCAGGACGAGATGCATGTGCTTCCCGACGCGACCCGTTTGCAGGCCTTCGGCCTGACGGCGGATCAGGTGCTTCCGGTCCTCAACGTCGTGGGACGGGAGGGGACCGAGATGCGGACCGGCTTCACCCTGCGCGACGGCCGAGAGATCCCGCTGACCGTTCGCCGGAAGGAGGCGCGGAACAAGGCGACCAACGACCTGCGGACCATGCGGGTGACGACGCCGTTCGGCGCGTTACCGCTATCCGCGTTCGCCGACGTCCGCCAGATGGGACGTCCTCCCACCATCAGTCATCGCGACGGGCGACGCGAGGTCGAGGTGCTCTATACGCTGGCGTCGTCCGCTCCCGAAGCGGGCGCCGAACGCACCGCGCTGGAAGACGCGATCCGCGACGTGATCCATCAGACCCATCGCCCGGTGGGCTATACGATCGAGGCGCCACAGGACGAGGAGGGGCTGGACTGGTTCAACGAGTTGATGATCCCGATTCTGTTGCTGCTTTACGCGGTACTGGCGATCACCTTCGAGTCTCTGACACTCCCGCTCCTGGTGCTGTTGTCGATTCCCTTGACCGTGCTGGGCGCGACCTGGACGCTGACCTTCTCGCAGGTTCCCGTGGATCAGATGGCGTTGTTTGGCGTCGTCGCCCTGATCGGTATCACGGTCAACCCCGCGATTCTGCTGGTCGACCGGATGCAACAGGCCACACGCTTCGCCGGTCGACCGGCGGGTGCCGCTGCCCTCCGTGCGGTACGCGAGCGAACGCGACCCGTGCTGATGACCGCGGCGACGACGATTCTCGGGCTCTGGCCGCTTGCGATCGTCACCGGGGAAGAGAACGAGATCTGGCCTCCGTTCGCCACGGTGATCATGGGTGGCCTAACGGCGTCGACGGTCCTGACACTCCTGGTCATCCCCGTCGGTTTCGTCTTTCTCAATCGTCTGGATCGGATCTTCGGTCGGCTCGGTCCGTGGATCGCCATGGGTTGGCTGCTGGCGACGGCCGCCGTCGTGACGCCGTTGTTTGCCGGTGGCTGGATCACCTCGGTGTGGATGCGACTTCTCACGACGATACTCGTCGCAGGCGCGCTCCTCGCCGTCGCCGTGTTGGCGTTCCGTCGCCAGGACGTGCCGAAGCCCAGGTCCGAGGACGGTCCCCCGAAGCTGGAGACCCGTTACCTGAACAAGATTTATGGCCAGCCGGGGCCGATCGGTCGTGCATGGCGTGCCCCGCAGCGATTTGTCGAGCGGGTTCGCGCGTTGGGCGTGCAGCCCTTCGACCCACGACTGATCCTCAGTTCGATCGTTCCCCGAGTGTTGATCGCCGCCGGTGCCCTCTACCTGGGTGTGACCCTGCAGAGCGTCTTCTGGCGGATGATCTATCTGCTGATCGCCTCGTTCGTGCTGGCCGGTGCGGTTCGGCAACTCCGACGCGCACGGGGCAAGCTGGATCAATCGGGTCGTGTCGATCCCGGTGGGATCGAGGGTTGGGTCGCCACGTCCTTGCCGTGGGCCGTGATGATCTACTTGCTGTTGAAGTTCACGTGGAATCCGTTCGTGGCCGATTTCGATGGGCAGATGGCGACGGGTGTCTGGGTGTTCGAGGCGATCGTTCTGGCGATCTGTCAGTTCGGTCGTCGGACGGCGGTCCTGCTCCATCGTGGTGACATCGCGTTGCGCCCGGTGGACGTCTTCATGGCCGGCGTTCGTGGTCTGTGGCGCTCGATCTGTCGCGTGACGTTTGGTTTCGACCTACCGTCCGAACAGGTCCACGCCATTCGCTCGGTGAAGTTCGAGGCCCAGCAGGGGATGATCGGTGTCCTGGGACCCAACGGGGCCGGCAAGACGACGCTCTTGCGGATGCTCTCGGGGATCCTGGAGCCCTCGTCGGGGACCGTCTACCTGGGGGGCGTTCGACTGTTGCGTTTGCGGCGGTTTCTCGCCCGCTGGATCGGTTATCTACCCCAGGACTTTGGCCTGCCCGAAGACATGACCGCCCGG
Organism: Acidobacteriota bacterium; assembly: GCA_029861955.1. NCBI lineage: Bacteria > Pseudomonadati > Acidobacteriota > Acidobacteriota bacterium. The sequence continues at coordinate 16,205 of JAOTYK010000029.1, read as the reverse complement.
GAGTACCTCGAGTACTTCGCACTGCTCTACGAGCTTCCGGCGGAACGACGGACCGAGCGGATCGAACGGCTTCTCACCGAGGTCGGTCTGGGCGAGCGCGCCGACGAGAAGATCGGCGGCTTCTCCGGTGGGATGAAGCAACGTGTCGCCGTCGCTCGAACGCTTCTCAGGTTGCCCCCGGTGATCATCGTGGACGAGCCTACCGTCGGCCTGGATCCGCGCGAGCGCATCCGTTTCCGCAATCTGCTTGCGCGTCTGGCGGAGGGTCGGGTCGTCCTGTTCTCGACACATGTCGTCGAGGATGTGGAAGTGGCATGCGGTCGGGTCATCGTCTTTACGCGTGGTCGCATCGTCTTCGATGGGCCCCCGGAGCGACTGTCCGATGCGGCGCGTAATCGGGTCTGGATGGCAACGCTACAACCGGGCGACGAGGAGAAACTGCCGGCCGGCGCGCTTGTGGTGGACCAGGTCCCGGAGGCCAGCGGCGCCTATCGCACCAGGATTCTCGCCGAGGGTCAGCCCGCCGCCGATGCGGAACCGGTCGATCCCGGCCTGGAAGACGGCTACCTGTGGCTTGTCGGTGATCGGGCGACGACATGAGAAGATTCGTCCAACAGGTGAAGGACTTCGCGTCGCTGACCCACCACGCGGCCCGACAGCTGGGTGGTCGTCGATTCTGGATTGCACCGCTTCTGCCTGCGTTGTGGATCGGTTTTCAGATGCTTCGACTTGTCATCCGTTGGCGGGACAGCTCGTATACGCAGCCGGATGCCCAGAACATCCTGATCGGGTCTCCGCTGACAGTGCTGGCCGTCGTGTTCGGTGTCCGCATCGTCGCCGGCGAGATCGATCGTCGCACGCTGGAGATCGCCTACACCGTTCCCGGTGGCGCTCAGCGAATCTGGATCGCCAAACTGGCCGCCGCCTTCATGATGCTGCTGGCATCTGAAGCGGTCCTGGTCGCTTTGACCTGGATCTTCTGTACCGACGTCCCGTGGTCGGCGATGTACGGCGCGATGCAGGGGGCGATCTTCTTTCTGGCACTGTCGATGTCGTTGGCGGCGCTGTTCAAGGGCGAGGCTTCTGCGGGGTTGGTGGTGATCGTGATCGCGGCGTTCATCGCACTCTTCTTCCAGTCCACCAATGTGGTCCTGTCGCCGTTCTGGAACGCGGCGGCCACCGATCTGGAGAGCGGTCTGGAGCTACTGGGCAAGACGCTACAGAACCGCATCGGCTTCGTCCTGGTGACGGCAGGAATCATCGCACTGGGATTCCGTCGTGCGGAGAACCGCGAGAAGCTTCTGGGCTAGCCGGCAGGCTATTCGGCTGAAGCTACGAAACGCTCAATCGCAGCCCACGCCTCGACAGGATGGAGCTGCAGGATGTAATGCGTCGACTCCAATTGCTCGACGTGCACATCGTCCCGGACCTCGAGTATATCCCGGAGACATCGGGCGGGGACCACGCGGTCCTGGGTCGCCTGAAGGTAGAGGATGGGTTTCGTGATCGCCGCCAGTTGTTTCCGGACATCGACGGCGAGTGTCGATCGGATGCGATGCGCAAACACCTCGGAATAGGCCGCGCCTCGCGCCGCAAGCACCCCCTTGACCAGTTCTTCGTCATCCGTTCCCATCGCCAAACGCATGACCCACAGAGGCACCGGGATCCGGATCACCCAACCTCGTGAGATGTGCCGCAAGACCGGCAGCGCCGGCGGGGTTACGAAGGTCGCCGCCATGACGACCCCGACCAGGTCACCGATCGGGTTGGCCGCCAGAGCGACCGACAGCGGCCCCGAGAACGACTCGCCCAATACGATGTACGGCCTGTCCATTGGAATTTGCGCCCGGATCATCGCTTCCAACGCGTCGTAGCCGAGAACCTGATCCGTCGGATACGAAACGACCTGCGTGCGGAACCCCGGCGGGGTCTGATCCACGAGCCGCCGGAACAGGTTGCCGGTTCCGTCCAGCCCCGGAAGCAACACGACCGTGAGGTCGCTCATCTAGCCGACCATCGGGACATGGCCGTCCTGCTTGCGCACGTCGTCGATCCAGCGGCGGACGTTGCGATAGGTTTCCAGATCGAAGCCACCCTCGCCCGCAACATGCGTGTAGCCGAACAGACTGATGTCGGCGATACCGAAGTCGTCGCCGGCCACGAACCGAGATCCCGACAGTCGCTGATCCATGACGGCCAACGCCCGATGCCCACCGGCCCGCCGGTTGTCCATGACCTCGGTCGGCGGCATCGCCTCGGGCTCCATCTTCACGAACCGTCGTACGACGGCGATGTTGCATTCGTGGAGATTTTGCTCGAAGAACAACCATTGATGAACACGGGTGCGGTCGTAGTTGTCGTCGGGTAGGTAGGGCGTTCCATCCGCCAGATACCAGAGGATGGCGTTGGACTCGGCAATCGGTCGGCCGTCGTCCAGGATCAGGAGCGGTACCCGGCCGAAGTCCGTCTTGTCGCGGAACGCTTCCGGTCGTGGGCCCTTGGCGATAGGGTCGATCTCGTGAATCTCGTAGGGCAGGCCAAGATGGGCCAGCAAGAGACGGACCTTGTAGCAGTTGCCGGATTCGGTGGAGTTGTACAGCTTCATCGGTTCCTCCTGAGTGGGCTATTGTAGCGTCGTCACAAGATGGAGCGAAGCCGATGAAGACCGACAAGCCGATGCAGGATCTCTACCCGGGCAATCATTGCTTCGGATGCGGCCCGGCCAACGAGAAGGGCCTCCAGCTGAAGAGCTTTCCCTCCGACGACGGGTACGTGTCGACGTTTCGTCCGTCACCGCATCACAACGCCGGGCCCGAGGCCTGGCTGAACGGTGGGATCGTGGCGACCATCATGGACTGTCACTCGATCTTCACCGCCATCGCCGACGCCTATGTGCGGGACGAGCGTCCCTTCGCCTCCGATCCGCTGATCTGGTACGTGACGGGAACGATCGCCGTTCGCTACGAGCGACCGATGCCCATCGATCAAGACGTGCGGCTCATCGCCCACGCGACGGGGTCGTCGGGGCGGAAGACCACGGTTCACTGCAAGCTGCTGTCCGGTAACGATACCTGTGCGACGGCGGAGGTGGTCGCCATCCGTGTGGCGGATGAGTGGAAGTCGCCGACCTAACGTAGGTCTGCGAGCAGCTTGAAGGTTCGATTCACAAGCGGCCGCATCGGAGGCAGACGACTCAGCTTCACGAGTTTGACAACCAGATCGACCGTGTGGTCGATCAACTTGTAGGTCCGCTGGCAGCCCTTCGAGTCGTCATGGATCCAGTAGAGGATGATGCCCATCTGATAGGTCCAGAGGAGTTCCGGAAGCTCTTCCTTTAGCTTGCCGGTGATCTTCGTGCTGGATCCGGAAACGACCTCCGCGAATAGATCCGTTACCTCCTGACGTACCGGTAACGAGTGCGCGCTGAATGGGCTAAGAGGACTCTCCGGGTCCGCGGCGGTCTTGAAGAGTTGCCCGGCGAAACGATGGTAGGGGGCGCTGGTTTCGATCTTTGCGCACAGCACGCCCCGGAGTCGCTTCTTCAGGTCCCGTTCGGATTCAAGAAGGGGTCGAGCGGCCTGTAAGAGGTCGTGATGGCTGCGTTCGTAGTAGGCGTGGATCAGGTGATCCTTCGACTCGAAGTAGTAGTACGCGTTCCCCAGAGAGACTCCGGCATCTTCCGCGATCGCCCGCATCGTGGTCTTGTCATAGCCGTGCTTCCGGAACATCGCCAGGGCGCATTCGAGGATCCGGGCACGGGTCTCTTCGGCCTTGCGTGTTCGGGGCGTTGTAGGGCGTGTGCTCACGTCGACCATACTAATCCGATTCTCCCCGGAACTCCTGTTCCGAAAGCAGGCGAACGTGATCGAGCACGGTGCGATGGATTCCGTGGATGAAGTTGTCGGACCAGAGGCCCCAGTAGAACTGAGGTGCCATGTGCATCTCGTACCAGGTCGTGCCCTGGAGTCTTGTCCGCCCGTCGGGTAGGGGAATCAGCAGGAACTCTCCGTTGCGACTGATCCATCCGTCGGTGAGGTGCGGTGCGTGGACCCGCTCATAGGGGCTCCACTCGTGCATCGGCTCGGGTTGCTCCGTGACGTCGAACGCCAGCTTCACGCCCGGCTCCCAGTGGGTGATCGGTTCCACGAACGGGCCCGTGGAGAACTCGCAATAGCGGATGGCCCCGACGCCTTCGCCATCCAGATGGGCGCGCACCGGTTGGGCGACGCCGAATCGGTACAGGGCATCGTCGGATTGTGGCAGATCCGAGAAGCCGATGACGTTGTTCCAGACCACGTCGACCGGTGCGTCGATGGTGACGGAGGTGACGACAGGGCGCAGGGGGTAGGGGGTAAGAGGGCCCGAGGCACCCAGGATGACCGGAAGTATCAGGACTCCGATCGTCATACCGTTCCGGATTCCCCTCCGTCGGTCGGCGACCATGTCACCTAGCCATACGCCGAGGAATCCTCCCGGAACGGCCAATGGGAGCGCCATCAGGAGGCAGATTGCGCCTTCCAGTGCGAAGGCAAGTAAGGAGACTCCCGCGATGACGATCCCGGCCAGCATCGCGGTGAGAGAGGCGAGAATGCGATAGCGCCTCCTCCAGTTGATGGCGAGGGCGGCGACAAACCCCATCGCTACCGGAATGGCGACAAAGACTCCCCACCCGTACGACTCAAGAACGAAAACACCGATGACGAAAATCGTGCCGCCTGTCGCCGCGGCAAGGACCGCGGCGATCAGGAGTTCGGATAGGAGTGGCCAGTTCCCATGAGGCCGATCGACAGAGGTCACGACTCAGGCCCGTCGTGCTTCGCGGAGGGGAGTCCCCTGACGAAGACGACCGAAGATGTAGAGATTGAGAAAGTGCATCCCGCCAAGAACGACCAGTGCACATCCGACCTTCCAGGAGACGGCTTCAATCGCGCCGGTCAGGCTGAGAACCTCGTAGCCCAACTTCAGGGCCAGGGAGATGTAGCCGAGGTTGATCAGGTAGAAACCAACGACCAGCAGGTGATTGACCGAGCGGGCCAGATCTCGATCCCCACCGAAGATGTGCACCAGGAACAGGAGGCCGTTCTTCGAGAGCGTGTGGGCGACCCAGATGGTCATGGCGACACTGATGATCAGGTAGGCGAGGTAGCAAAAGGCGGTCAGGTTCATGGGAGTCTCCTTTTGAACGTGTTCAAAAGAAAGATACGGACGAGTAGTCCTGTTCGTCAAGATCTTTTTTGAACATGTTCAATAGTTGATTATGCCAGGCTTTTTTCGAAAAGCGGACGCTGGAGAGCCCGGGCGGCCGGTCGAATGTTGTTCAGGTTCGCCATCCCCTGAGGTAATGTTCGATCACCCCGGGGGCTCCAGTTGGAACCTGAGAACGCAACCATCGAACTGTCCGTCGTCATGCCGTGTCTCGACGAGGCCGACACCCTTGAAATCTGCATCCGCAAGACCCAGCGGATCTTCGAGGAGCACGGCATCCAGGGCGAGATCATTATCGCCGACAACGGCAGTGTGGACGCCTCCGGCGAGATCGCGACCGGTCTGGGCGCCCGTGTCGTGGTCGTCCCGCGTCGTGGATACGGCGCCGCGCTGATGGGTGGTATCGCCGCAGCCCGCGGGCGCTTCGTCATGATGGGCGACGCCGACGACAGTTACGACTTCCTGGAGATTCCGGCGTTTCTGCGGTTGCTTCGCGAGGGCTTCGATCTGGTGCAGGGCTGCCGTCTGCCGAAGGGCGGTGGCACCATTCGCCCGACGGCGATGCCGTTCCTTCATCGCTGGCTGGGGAATCCCATGCTGTCGGCGATGGCCCGCTGGATGTTCCGCGCACCGGTCACCGACATCTACTGCGGCATGCGTGGGTTCACGAAGAAGCTTTACGACGAACTGGATCAGCGCTGCACGGGGATGGAGTTCGCCACGGAGATGATCATCAAGGCGCGACTGTACGGCGCCAGGATCGCCGAGGTGCCGATCACGTTGCACCCCGATGGGCGTAAGGCCCACGGGCCCCACCTGCGGACATTCCGCGATGGTTGGCGTACGGTCCGCTTCTTCTTCATGTACAGCCCCCGTTGGTTGTTCCTTGTGCCGGGCGCGCTGCTGTTGCTGGCCGGAATACTGGGATACGGCATGGCCCTTCCCAGAGAACCGATCGCGGGTGTGAACTTCGGGCCCCACACGCTCCTGGTGGCCAGCCTGGCGGTATCGCTGGGCTACCAATCGATACTGTTTGCGATCATCGCGAAGACGTTTGCGATGACCGAGGGGTTGATGCCGGAAGACCCGAGGTTGACCCGCTTGTTTAGTTGGGTCAATTTCGAACTGGGTCTCGTCATCAGCACCGTGGCGCTTGTCATCGGTCTCGGCCTGATCGTTCATACCGCCAACATCTGGCGTGCTCTGGACTATGGCCCACTCAACTACGACCGGACGCTGCGCTGGCTGATCCCGGGCGTCACCCTGGTGGCGCTGGGGGTGCAGACGTTCCTCTCCGGGTTCTTCGTGAGCATCCTGGGCATGGGTCGTCGTTGAGCCTCGCCGAGCGTCTCCACCAGTCTCACGGTCTCGATCGACGTGTGCGGATTCTGTCGGCACACCTGAGCGACCTTCTCCCCGCCGACGCTCGGGTGTTGGATGTGGGATGCGGTGACGGGACCCTGGCGGAGTCGTTGCTATCGCGACGCCCGGACCTCACGATTGTCGGGATCGACGTGCAGGTCAGAGACCGGGTCCGGATTCCCGTGACCGAATTCGATGGACGGGTCCTCCCGCTCGGCGATGGATCCTGCGACTGTGTGATGCTGGTCGATGTCCTGCATCACAGCGACGATCCGCTGCAGCTGTTGCGTGAGGCGACGCGTGTCGCACGGACCCACGTCGTCATCAAGGATCATCGACGGAACGGTTTCCTGGCGGAGGCGACGCTGCGCTTCATGGACAACGTCGGCAATCGACGCTTCGGTGTCGCCACCCCCCACAACTACTGGAGTCATCGTCAGTGGCAGACGGCGTTTCGGGAGCTCGGCCTGGAAGAGATCACCTGGAATCAGACCCTCGGTCTCTATCCCTGGCCATTTGGGGCGATCTTCGACCGCAGCCTGCACTTCCTGGCAAGTTTGCGACGGGTCCAGGGTAGGATGGCCGGATAAATCAGGAGGGCACCCATGGTCTCAATAGCATCGCTCTGGCTCCCGATCCTCGTGTCGGCCGTCGCCGTCTTCATCGCCAGTTCCGTCATCCATATGCTGATCCCGTGGCATCGCAACGATTACTCGAAGCTACCCGGTGAGGATGGCATCCGTGCGGTGATGCAGCAGGCCAAGGTCCCGGCGGGGGAGTACATGGTGCCCCACTGCGATGACATGAAGGCGATGGGCAGCGACGAGATGAAGAAGAAGTACGACGAAGGCCCGGTGGGCTTTCTGACCATCTTCCCCAACGGCCCGTGGAAGATGGGCAAATCCATGGTCCAGTGGGTCCTGTTCAGTCTGTGGGTGGGGATCTTCGCCGCGTACATCGGGGGGCACGTCGTCTCGGCCGGCGGTCACTACCTGGAGGTCTTCCGCATCGTCGGCACGGTGGCCTTCCTGGGCTATGCAGGCTCCCAGCCGGTCAACGCGATCTGGAAGGGGCAGAAGATTTCCACCACGATCAAGCACTCGATCGACGGGCTGGTCTACGCCTGTCTCACGGCCGGTGTGTTCGGCTGGCTGTGGCCCGGCGCCTGACTAGGCGCCCGTGAGAGGGTGAGTGGCGGAGCCGACGAGACTCGAACTCGCGATCTCCGGAGTGACAGTCCGGTGTGTTAACCAACTACACCACGGCTCCGCAACTGGTCTGATACCCGAGCGGCGGTAATGTACATCCTTCGCCCGGACTCGTCAAACGCGATCCGGGTCGAATTCAGGGGCTTTTTGGCAATTGATGAGAAACCAACCCAGCAAAAGGAGTCAAGCATGAAACAGTCATTCCGTATCCGCCCGGCGTCGATCGCCGTGGGCCTCGTGGGGGCCCTGGCCCTGATGGTGATCGTGGGCATCGTAGGCGCCCAATCGCCGGAAATCCGGCCCGAGCCGACGTCGACCCTGACCACTCGTGCGGCGCTACCCGCCGCCGACATCGTCAACATCGCGGGGCGAAAAGGAGGGACCACACCTCCCGGTGGAAGCATCTACACCGTCCCGCCCGGAAGGACCCTGGTCATCCGTTCGGTGACCATGGTCGGCTACAGCAATGCCAGCTTCCAGGGGCAACCCGTAGGATTCAATCTGAACTGCGGCGGCACGCTTCTGATTCCGAGAGAGGTCGCGGGCTCGACGTTCGGCTTCGCAACCGGGAACGCGTTCGACCTCGGTTGGGTCTGCCCGCAGAACACCGCGCTGACGTTAACCGGCCCCGCGGTGAACCCGCTCTATAACTCGGTCGGCTGGATGCTTCTGGGCGAGCTGCAGTAGGCGTTGTGGGGCAACCGACCCACCGAAGGGGTTAGTTGCCCCAACCATCTCTGACGTTCGGATTTGACGCGGCGGAATAGGGGACTTTCCGTCGCGTTTTTCCGACGCCTGCGGCACCGAACTTGCACGCCTTCTCGTCAGCGGGGGCGCATAGACTCGTCGTGCGTCTCGCAAGGGGGCGTCATGGCACGTACAACTTGGATTGCAATTACCTGGCTGACCCTGGGGTGGGTCGCATCCGTCAGTTCGGCCTCGGACACGATTCCCAACGAGATCCAGCAGCCCGGCACCCAGCCCGGCGAGGTCGCGGGTTTTGGCACCAACTGCGACAGCTGTCATTCCGGGACCGGCAATCCCGACCTCGAGCCAAGCTTCGGCTGGCACGGCAGCATGATGTCTCACGCGGCCCGGGACCCTCTCTACTGGGCGACCGTAGCCATCGCAGAGCAGGACTTCCTGCCCAACGGGACGGTGGCGGATCGAGGGGGCGTCGGCGATCTCTGCCTGCGTTGTCATACACCCGGCGGCTGGTTTGCCGGTCGTTCCACTCCGACCAACGGCAGCGCGCTGACCGGGGAAGATGAACGCGGCGTCGAATGCGAGCACTGCCATCTGATGGTCGACCCCGACATGCCGACGAATATCCCCGGAACTACCGAGGAACAGACCGCGCCGTTCGAGGCGTTTGATCCGATCAGCGGAGACGGCTACTACGGTTCCGGTCAGTACGTGATCAACAGTGGGGGAACTCGTGTGGGTCCCTACGACAATGCCGTGGCCAACCATGCGTTCCTGCAGTCGACGTTCATGCGCGAGGGCCGGATGTGCGGAACCTGTCACGATGTCAGCAACCCCGCCGTCGGCGACCTGGCCCACAACAACGGGGCGCAGGTTCCGTTGAGCAGCGGGTTCAGCGGTGTGTTGGGCGGACCGATCGCGGACAAGGCCGCCTTCAATCATGACCCGCATGCCTACGGCGTCGTCGAGCGCACCTACAGCGAGTGGGTGGCCAGCGCGCTGGACACGATGCCCGTCTCTCAGTTCGCGTCGCTGCCCAGCGAGTTAAAGCACGTGGGTGGCTCGCTTGAAGTAGCCTGGCAACGGGCGATGGCAGAGACCAACAACCCCAATCGGCCGGACTACGTGGACGGCATGCAGCGGGTCTACAGTTGCCAGAGTTGTCACATGGCGCCTTCCACCGGCAAGGGCTGTGACAAGAATCAGGCTCCCGTGCGGTACGACCTACCCCGTCACGATCTGACCGGCGGCGCCTACTGGGTGCCCGAGACGATCCTCTATCAGGCGGCTGAGGGGCTGCTGCTCTTCGGGACGCTTGACAGTGACCAGATCGCTGCGATGAACGCCGGCATGTTGCGGGCCGAGGGGCACCTGCGGAGCGCCGGTTCGTTGACGGCGGCGCAGAGCGGAGACGATGTCGTCGTGACGACGACCAACCTGACGGGCCACAAGCTGATCAGCGGCTACCCCGAGGGGCGTCGCATGTGGTTGAACGTCCGCTGGTTCGACTCCGGTGATCTGTTGATCTCCGAAAACGGTGCGTACGGTCCCATCGGCCGCAACGTAGACGATCTGGGTGGAACACCGCATGCCGTCGAGAGTCTGCTGGACACGGACACTCGGGTGTTCGAGGCCCAACCCGGTATCGACCAACAGTGGGCGGCGGAGCTTGTTTCCCTGGGTTACGACACCGGGATGGCCTTGACCTACGACCCGTTGACCGATGTTGCCGAGCACACACTAGGGGAACTGGCTCTCACACCCGCGGACAGCATCTTCAAGAGCTTCCATTTCGCCCTCAACAACGTATTGAAGAGCGACACGCGGATCCCGCCGTACGGCTTCGATCGGGATGAGGCGCTAACGCGCAACGCGCTACCGGTGCCTGACACCCAGTACGGGAATCCTGCGCCGGGCGGCACGTACCTGCACTACGACGTGTCCGCGTTCACTATCCCGTCCGGGGCGACCCGTGCCGAGGTGCGACTGTATTACCAGCAGACAAGCTGGGAGTACATCCAGTTCCTCTGGCTGGGCAACGACGGGCTGGATCCATTCCTGGGTAACGAGGGCGTGAACATGCTGGACGCCTGGCTGAACACCGGAATGGCGCCGCCCTTCGAGATGGCGATGACGGACGTTTCCGTGTCGACCGTGCTGGGTACGCCCGGTGAGGCGTCGAAGGCGAGCAATCAGCTGCAGGCGACCCGCAACCTGACGGCGGTCGACATCAGCTACACACCGGCGTGCGATGCGACGGACCACACGATCTACTATGGGCCGTTGTCCGCCGTCTCAAGCTACGGCTACAGCGGGGCGGCGTGTGCGGTTGGCGTGAGTGGCAGTGCGTCGTTCGATCCCGGGGTTGGCAGTTTCTTCTTCATGGTTGTTGGCAACAACGGAACCACGGAAGGCTCTTACGGAACCAACGGTGTGATGCTTGAGCGACCGGAAGATGTCGGCACCGCAGTGTGCGACCGAGCGCAGGATCTCGGGGGGGTACTCTGCGAATAAGGTTCTTGACCTTCCTCACCGGCATCTGAAGATCGCGTTTCAGGAGAGGCTCGCGAGGCGGGCCTCCGACAGGCCTCCCTTTGCTCTCCCTGGGCCAATGCTAGGCCACACTCCGGGAACTCCAATAATGTAAGTATTCCGCCTTTTTTTCTAAATGCACGCTCCGTGTCCTTAATAGCGGTATACAACCAGTTCCGAACGAGGTGTGCCCCTGACTTCTGGGGTCGCTGCTGCGGCACGAGTGACTGACAGAACTGCTGACTTAATAATGGTGAGGAATCGCTGTGATTTGCTTGGGGGGGCTGGCGAGATGTTTGCGTCTGGGATGGAAGTCCCGGTGCGCGTCTCGGATTACGCTGACTCTCGCCGCCATCGTGCTGAGCTCTATCACGGCTCATGCGGTTCAGGTCGTCTCCGGACCGACCTTGACCATGGACCCAAATCAACAGACACCGCTTGCGGGAGTCGTCGAACTTGAGACCGACGTGGCCGTGGGGGCACAGTTGACGATCACCCACGGCGCCGAGATCCGAACCGTCCAGTTTCCGAATCCCGTGACGCAGCACTACCTGCCGGTTCTCGGCCTGCAGGCGGACCGAACCTATACGGTGGATGTCGACCTCATTCCCGGTGGCCATGTCGGAACCGTCTTCGCCACGACCGCGTTGCTCCCCGCCGACTTCCCCACGCTTACGACCGTCGTTAGCGATCCACTCAACATGGAACCGGGGTACACGTTGATCGATTGCATGCGTCGGGAAAAACTTGACCCCCGGCCCAATTACACAGCGATCGTCAACAGCGCGGGTGCGGTCGTCTGGTACACGACGATTTGCATCTCTGCCGGTCGGCAACTACCGAATGGGAACATCCTCTACCGCAGCGGCCTCGATTCCGTGATCGAGATGGACCTGCTGGCAAATCAGAACTACCAAGCACTCGCCATTCCCGGCATCGGTCTCCATCACGATCTTCTCCGAACCCCCCACGGGACTTACCTCAGCCTGGACCGACAGCTGGTGAACGTTTCTGACTTCCCGACGAGTGAAACAGACCCCCTCGCTCCGACGGCACCCGCGACACTGCGGGACGACTCGGTCGTGGAGTTCTTGCCCGACGGAACGTTGCGGAAAGAATGGCCCCTCGTGGACATGCTCGACGCCACGCGGATCGGATACTTATCGCTCGACCAGACCGGGGGCGGCTTAGACTGGACCCACGCAAACGCCGTCAACTACAGAGCGGATGACGATTCGATCATCGTGTCGATGCGACACCAGGACGCCGTCATCAAGTTCTCGCGAAGAACGGGTGCCCTGGAGTGGATCCTCGGGCCTCCCGAAAACTGGTCCCCCGCGTTTCAACCGTACCTGCTACAGCCGACGGGGCCGGGTTTTCGCTGGCAGTACCATCAACACGCTCCGATGTGGACGGGATCCGATACGCTCCTATTGTTCGACAACGGCAACTTCCGGGCGAGCCCATTCGACGGGACGACCCCGGATACCGACGAAGATTCGTTTAGCCGCGGCGTCGAATACAGCATCGACACGCAGAACATGCAGGTGAGTCAAGTTTGGGAGTATGGCGAGAACAGTCCTGAACGACTGTTTTCATCGTTCATCTCCGACGCCGATTGGCAGGAAACGACAGGCAATCGCCTACTGGTCTTCGGCGGGGTCACCTTCGTGGACGGCGCGGCCTCCATGGGTCTAGGTCTGGGTGAACGGCATACCCGGATCATCGAGGTCACCGATGACGTGACACCGGTCAAGGTCTTCGAGCTGTGGGCCCACGATCCAACTGGCGGAAGGATCTCGACGTATCGAGGCGAGAGGATCGCGGGCCTGTACCCGGTCTTCGCGAGCGGGGAGGACGTTGTCGTCGACGCCGGTTCGTGGATGACCTATCTGGCCAACACGGCCGATCCGGGCATCGGCATGTCCTGGGTCGCACCCGGGTTCAACGACTTCGGATGGACCGTCGGCACATACGGCGTCGGCTTCGAGACGACCCCACCCGGGGCGACGAACCTGCTGGATACGGTGGTGCCCCCCGGAACCGGGTCCGTTTTCACACGCACGACGTTCGACGTCGTGGACACGAACCTGGTATCCAGCCTGCACCTGGGATGCGATTATGACGACGGGTACGCCGCGTGGATCAATGGTGTCGAGGTTTTCCGCTCCTTGAGTATGCCGGTCGTACCGCTGGATTGGAATACGGCGCCTACGAGCCATGAGTCTAGCAACGCCCAGGATCCGACCTATGAGTGGACGAATCTGACAGCCGCGATTCCCCAACTTCAAAACGGGATTAACACACTGGCGATCGCCGGCTGGGATGTCTCAGGTGGCTCCTCCGATCTGGTGCTCTCGCCGCAGTTGACGATCAATAAGGAGTTGGCCGTCGTTCGAGGCCCGTACCTTCAGCAGGGCACGCCGGGCGAAGTCGTGGTTCGCTGGAGGACCGGCCTGCCCACGGACAGTCGGGTGTTCTACGGGACCCAGCAGGGCAACCTGACGTCCCTGGAAGAGGACTTCAATCTCGACACCGAGCACGAACTGACGCTCAGCGGGCTGAATGCGGATACGACGTACTACTACTCGATCGGCACAACCACCGCGGTGCTGGCCGGCGACGACCTGGATCACTTCTTCGTCACCCCTCCGGCAACAGGCACGGCCAAGCCGACGCGGGTCTGGGTCCTGGGGGACTCGGGGACGGGTGACGCCAACGCGATGGCGGTGCGCGACGCGTACGAAACCTGGACAGGTTCGACGCACACGGATCTCTGGCTGATGCTCGGGGACAACGCGTACAACGACGGCACGGACGCCGAGTACCAGACGAAACTGTTCGACATCTTTCCCGAGATGCTTCGCAAGTCGGTGCTCTGGCCCGCGATAGGCAATCACGACGTGTTCGATCCCGTCGCACAGACGTGGCCCTACTTCGACAACTTCACGCTGCCGGACAACGCGGAGGCCGGTGGGGTCGCCTCGGGGACCGAGGCCTACTACTCCTACGACTACGGCAACATCCACTTCGTGGTGCTGGACTCGTTCAGCAGTGATCGATCGGTGGGGAGCCCGATGTTGACCTGGCTCGAGGCCGATCTGGCATCGACGAGTCAGGATTGGATCATCGCCTACTGGCACCACCCCCCGTACAGCAAGGGCTCGCATGATTCGGATACCGAAACCTCCCTCCAGCAGATGCGTGAAAATGTGGTTCCAATCCTGGACGACTACGGCGTGGATTTGACGTTTTCGGGACACTCGCACAGTTATGAGCGGTCGCATTTGATCGACGGGTTTTATGCGACGCCGACGCTAGTGCCGGGCGACGGGGTGATCCTGGACGCCTCGGGTGGGCCCTATCTGAAAAGCCCGCGCGGCACCGTCCCGTATACGGGCTCGGGCGATGGCATGGTGCACACCGTTGCGGGTAGCTCGGGCAAGATCTCGGGCGGGCCGCTGAATCACCCGTTGATGTTCACCTCGCTCAACGAACTGGGCTCCGTTGTTCTGGACGTCACCGGCTCCCGCCTGGAGGCGAAGTTCGTGAACAGCAGCGGCAATGTGGACGATTCCTACACCATTACCAAGTGCCCGGTCGGTGATGCGGACGGGGATGGTATCTGTGATGGCATGGACAACTGCCCCGCCGTGGCCAACTTCGACCAGCAGGACGGGGACGGGGACGGTGTGGGTGATGTTTGCGACGCCTGCCCGAATGACCCGGACAACAACATCGATGGGGACAACCACTGCGGCGACGTCGATAACTGCCCATTCGTTCCGAACAACAACCAGAAGGACGACGACGGTGACGGTGCGGGTAATGCCTGCGACGCGTGTCCTGGTTTTGATGACAACGTCGATGGTGACAGCGATGGCGTGCCCGACGGCTGCGACAACTGCCTCACCGTGCCCAACGTGGGCCAGGGTGACGGGGATGCGGACGGTGTGGGCGACGCTTGCGACAACTGTCCCACCGTTAACAACGCGGGCCAGGGTGACGGTGACGGGGACGGTGCGGGTGATAGTTGCGACACGTGTCCGAGCGATCCCGACAATGATGTCGACGGGGACCTGATCTGCGTCGGCTCGGGATTCAATCCGCCCTCGGTCGGGGAATTCGACAACTGTCCCACGAGCGCGAACTTCGATCAGTTGGACACCGACGGCGACGGCCGTGGGGACGTTTGCGACGCGACGGCGGGTCCCACCACGCTCAAACGGATAATGGTGGCGGGCGTCGCCGATCGGATGACTTCAGCCAGTTACCTCATGAGCGTGACGTCCGCTCCGGTTTCCGGAACATCGGGTGTCTGTCCCAACGGGATGACGGCCAGTCTGGGTTTCTGGTCATTCAAGGGGCCGACGACAGTCGAGCAGCTCTTGATGGTGGACAAGACCTTCAACGTTGGCAGCGGTGAGTATGACGTCGAACTGATGTGGACCGGGCACTCCGCCCTTTTCGAGATCTACCGGAACACCGTGCCCAACGCCCTGGTCGATCCAGGGAACCTTTATCGGACGACAAGCCTCTGTAGTGATACCGACGAGAACGCAGGTCCGCCGAACATTCTGTTCTATCGCGTGATCGAGTAAGCCCGTGAGATCGAGGGAATGATGATGAGACGTATTTTAGCCATGATTGTCATCGCGTTATTGGTTTTCGCGAGTCCTCTTGGCGCGGCTGTACCTGATGTCTTCAAGCTGCAGGGCTTCTTGACGGATGCTGCGGGTGCCCCGATCGACGGCCAGGTCAGCATGACCATCGACCTCTACGACGCCCAGACCGGCGGTTTGTTGATCGCGAGCGTCGGGCCCTTGATGGTAGACGTGAGCGAGGGCGTGTACGAGGTGTCTACCGGATTCACCGCCATGCACTTCCAGGGGTCCGTTCGTTTCCTCGAAATTACAGTCGATAGCGAAACGCTCGCGCCGCGAACGCAAGTAGGGAGCACCGCGTTCACCTTCGAATCGGCGTCAGGGGCAGGGGGGGCCACTGGCGCTACCGGGCCGACCGGTGCTGACGGAAACGACGGTGCTGCTGGTGCTGCCGGCGCGATCGGTCCAACTGGCCCGACCGGTGCTGATGGAAACGACGGAGCTGCTGGTGCTGCCGGCGCGATCGGTCCAACTGGCCCGACCGGTGCTGACGGAAACGACGGCGCCGCGGGTGCTGCTGGCGCGATCG
>JAOTYK010000028.1 GCA_029861955.1 Acidobacteriota bacterium | reverse complement strand
GAGCGGGAAGTCCGAATCGATGCTCTGCGCCGTGGTGTTTTCGGTGTCGAAGCACGCCAGCGTGTCCATCAGCGGTGAACCGGAACCGATTTCACCGCGATAAACGTCGGCCAGTGGCGCCTGCCCCAGCGGCCAACTCAGGAGGGCGTCGAATGGGACACCCTTGTCCACCGTAAGGAGCAGCGGCGGGAGTGGATGCGCAACCCCGCAAACCAGCGGCTCGCAGTCGTTGTCGTCTTCGACACCATCGTTGTCATCGTCCACGTCGCACGCATCGCCGACTCCGTCACCGTCGGCGTCTTCCTGCAGGGGGTTGATGACCAGCGGGCAGTTGTCGGCCTGGTCAAGGACTCCGTCTTCGTCGGAGTCGGCGAGCGCATCACAGACATCCCCGAGGCCGTCGCCATCGGTGTCCGCCTGATCCAGATTCGGGTTGTCGGGACAATTGTCCACGTTGCCGCAGATCGTATCGCCGTCGATGTCGTTGTTCGGGTCCAGGGGACAGGGGTCGCAGGCATCTCCCAGCGTGTCCAGGTCGACGTCACTCTGTTCGAAGTTGGGTACTATGGGACAGTTGTCGATGTCACCACAGGCACCGTCAGTATCAATGTCGTTCTGAGGATCGTTCGGACAGAGGTCGCAGATGTCACCTTCCAGATCCCCGTCGGCGTTTTCCTGCAACGGGTTGACGCGCCTGAAACAATTGTCGCAGTGGTTCCCGAGGCCGTCGCCGTCGTTGTCCACCTGACTGTTGTTGTTCGTGGTCAAGCAGTTGTCGCAAGCATCACCGAAAGCATCCGTGTCGCTGTTGGCCTGACCGGGGTTGGGAATCAAGTCGCAGTTGTCGGCGCTTTCGCAAACGCCGTCACCGTCCTGGTCGTTCTCGGGATCAGCTGGACAGGAATCGCAAACGGTACCGATGCCGTCCTGATCCTGATCTTGCTGGTTTGAGTTGGCGATACTCGGGCAGTTGTCGACGTCGCCGCAATCGCCGTCGCCGTCGATATCGTTGTCGGGATCGTTGGGGCATGTGTCGCAATCATCGCCCAGGCCGTCCGAGTCGGTGTCGGTCTGACTCGGGTTTTGATCGTCGACGCAGTTGTCCACGTTGTCGCAGACACCGTCACCATCCGTATCCGTAAAACAGAAATCCTTGTAGACGGTGAAGTAATCGAGGACCGCGCCGGTGCTGTCCACGAACGTCATCTCCAGGCTGTTGCCGTCGACGTCCACGACGACCGACCCGAGCGTGTTCGTTGAGAAAAACATCGCAGGGTGGTTCAAGGGACCGCCGCTGAGCTTGCCGGCATTGCCTGCGACCGTGTGAACAATTCCGGTATGGGGATCCGGGCCCAGGTTTTCCTTCATGTAGGCGCCGCTGCCGTCCAGCTTCCCGTCCCCGGGATCGACCATCATGTCCGGCAGGAACGTACTGGAGTGACCGTAGTGGCCGTCGATCAGGAACGAGCGCTCGTAACTGTGACTGTGGCCCGTGAAGGTCAGGTCCGCCCCACGGTCATCGAGGATGGGGACCGCGTTCTGGCGCATGTCGACCATGCGGCCCTCGGTATCCGAATCGTGGCTACCTTTGCTGTACGGGGGGTGGTGCCAGAAACAGATGACCCAGTCCTGGGCCGTGCTGGCCAGATCCAGATCGAGCCACTGCATCATCGCGCCGCCCGCTGAGGGGTTGGTCTCGTGGGAATCCAACACGCAGAAGTGGATGTTGCCGTAGTCGAACGAGTAGTAGGCCTCGGTTCCCGAAGCGACGCCACCGCCTTCGGTTCCCGTGGGGAGCGTGAAGATGTCGTAGTACGGCCCCGACTGCGTGGAAGAGTCCGCCGAGGCACCGTCATGGTTCCCGAGCGTGGGCCACAGCACGGTCTTGTTCAGGATGTCGGGGTAGATGTCGAAGAGCTTGGTCTGGTACTCATCGTCCGTACCCAAATTGTAGGCGTTGTCTCCGAGCATCAACCACAGATCCGGGGGGATCCCGCCGGACCAGGTGACGAAGGAGTCGCGCACCGCCAGGGCGTTCGCGTCCCCCGTGCCGGAGTCTCCGACAATCCAGATGCGTGTCGGCTTGGCGGTTCCGGTCTGCGGCGCCGTGACGAAACGGTGATCCGGGTCGCCGCCGGCCAAACGTAGCGAGGTCGTGCCGACCGCATAGTAATAGGTCGTGTCCGCGCTGAGGAACGGCAGCGTGACGATGTGTTCGGTCGTCAGAGCCGGATCCGTGACGGCCGGGGTCAGACTGGCGGGCGACGCACCGGTCTCGACGACGCTATCGGTTGGGATGCTGGTTCTCCAGCGCACGACGATACTGTCCGACGTACCCAGTTGGAGATACGGCCCACGAGTTACCGTGAGTTCCTTGTTGACGGTCAGGTTGGGGACGAGGACCAGATCACTCGAGATCGAATTGATGTTCCAGACACCGATGGCCAGAACGTTCGAACCGTTCTGCAGGGCTGCAATGCCCGGGGTAGAGATGTCCTTGAAATCGTAGGCCGGCACCGAACCGTTGCTGGATTCGTGGTCGGCCGCGGTCGTGTCCCAGGCCAGGGCGCCGCCGGGCATCGAGGCCGATCGAAACACCTCGACGCCGTTGATCCAGGCCACGTAGCCGTCGTCGTAATCACTACCGAGAAACAGATTGGTGACCGTGTTCACGTCCACGATGTTGAATGTGGAACGCGTGAAGACGGAAGAAGACCCGATCGGAACCGTCGACTCGATCAGGTTTTGGGCTCCGGTCTGGCCCTCGTACCCGACACCGTAGTTTCCGGCCGTCCACGACGAGTCATCGAACGCCGGCGAGGTCCAGGTCATGCCGATGCCGGGATCGGCCGTGTTTGCGAGATAGGTGTTGGGGGATCCGGCCTGGACGACGATCGTTTCCTGAGCGGCTACAGGAACGATCGCGGCGCCTAGAACGGCCACGATCGCGAGAGACCTCGAAAGAAAACAACGCTGTCGAGATTCGGCCAAGCGGCCTCTCCTCTAAGTTACTCGCTGTCGATCGGGCGGCTCGCGCTGTCACCGGCGTCGGGACTTGCCCCGAATCGGAAAACTGAGTCTGCCCCCTTGTCCGACTTACGACGGCCTGTGACCGACCCTTGTTCTACGAGTCTTGACTAAGGTGATCCGAAACCGCTACCTGTTTAGATACTATTAAGAGGCCCAAGAACCAAACGTTTTGATTGGATTTATGGATTGTCGGCGAATAGGGCCAAATAATCCCCAATAGTGATGTATCGGGCGGGTGCCTCCGAGCCCCTGCTACGACGTCTGTCACGACCTGGACGCGCCGACAGCTGCGACGACATCGAATCCTACGTCAATCGCAGGCGTCGCCTTTTCCGTCACCATCGCTATCCCTCTGATCGGGATTGAAGACATCCGGGCAATTGTCACACTTGTCCCCCACTCCATCGCCGTCCCTGTCCCCCTGGTCCTCGTTCTTGTCGTTGGGACAGTTGTCGCAGACGTCGCCGTGGCGATCCAGATCCGAATCCTGCTGGCCCGGATTGGGTTCCGTCGGGCAGTTGTCGCAGGCGTTGCCGATCTCATCGCCGTCGGCATCTCCCTGGCCGGGGTTGAAGATCGTGGGACAGTTGTCGCAGACGTCTCCGACAAAATCGACATCGACGTCGTCCTGCGTAGGGTTCGGTGTCAGCGGGCAGTTGTCCTCGAGATCGAGCACTCCGTCACCGTCGGACTCTCCGTTGACCGATGGGCAAATTGCCGGCGGAGCCCGGGATGCGCCATCGCTGCTCTCCCCGACGTCACTCTCCGCGCAGACATTCTCGGCGCTGACCAGATAAAGAAACAGGCCGCCGACTGGCGGGTTCTGGGAGTCGCCGGCCTGCACCTGCGGGGTCTCCGGAACGAGGCAAATTGTCGCAATCGCGCCGCCCGGCACGGCGCGGTAGATGTTCGACACGTGCCCCTGGATACCGCGACTCCAACGCAGCCGTGTCTGCGACAGGGTTCCTCCACCGCCGGGCTGGAAGTTGGTCTTGCCCATGACAAGCGACGGACCCACCTGGCCCGGCGGGAACGCAACTCCCGGTGACAGGTCGGCGCAATCGCACACGTCGGGAATGCCGTCGCCATCGCTATCGGCCACGCCGCTGTCCAACGGACATGGATCGCATGCATCGCCCTTGCCGTCGCCATCGGAGTCGATCTGCCCGGGATTCGGTATGTCGGGACAGTTGTCCTCGTCACCGCAAACGCCGTCCCCGTCGATGTCGTCGAAAGGATCGAGCGGACAGATATCGCAGGCATCGCCCAGGCCGTCCATGTCCTGGTCGGACTGGTTGGAATTGGGCACGTTCGGGCAGTTGTCCACGTCGCCGCAGACGTTGTCCTGATCGATGTCGTTGTCCGGGTCGTTCGGGCACGGGTCGCACACGTCGCCCAGCCCATCCTGGTCGCCATCCACCTGACCCGGATTCGGATCCTCGGGGCAGTTATCGACATCCCCGCAGACGCCGTCGGCATCGGCGTCGTCGTCCGGGTCGTTCGGGCACGGGTCACAGACGTCCCCGGCGCCGTCGCCGTCCGCGTCCTCCTGGCCCGGATTCGGGTCGACCGGGCAATTGTCATCGCCGGTGCAGACTCCGTCGGCGTCGGGATCGTCACACGTCTGCTTGATGATGGTGAACGTGTCCAGCGTCGCTCCACTGGAATCGAGAAAACTCGCATCGAGCCGTTCGTTGTCGAAATCCAGCACGAGCGATCCGAGCATGTTCAGGCCGACGAACATCGCCGGGTGGTTGAGTGCACCCCCCGTCGCCTGTCCCGAACTGCCGGCAACCGCGTAGATCGCACCCTGATGGCCGATCGGACCGGGCCCGGGCTTCGCGTACGCTCCATCGCCCGCCGGGTCGCCGTCGCCGGCATCGATCTGCATGCTGGGGATGAACGTCGACGAATCGCCGTAGTGCCCGTCGATCAGGAACGAACGCTCGTAACTGTGGCTGTGGCCGCTGAGTACCAGATCGACGCCATGGGCCTCGAGAATCGGCAGCGCGTTCTGGCGCATGTCGATCAGTGGGGCCTCCGTGTCGGAGTTGTGCGAACCCGCGCTGTAGGGTGGATGGTGCCAGTACGCGACGGTCCAGTCCCTCGTGTTCGCCGCCAGGTCGTTGGTCAGCCATGTCAGCATGGCCCCGCCGGGTGAGCGATCGGTCTCGAAGGACTCCAGAACCACGAAGTGAATGTTCCCGTAGTCGAACGCGTAGTAGGCCTCGGTTCCCGAACTGAGACCGCCGGCCTCGGCGGCCGTCGGTAACGTGAACATGTCGTAGTATGGACCCGTCTGCGTCTGCGAATCGGAACTGGCACCGTCGTGGTTGCCGAGGGTCGGCCAGAGCACCGACTTCCGCAACATGTCGGGGTAGATGTCGAAGAGCGCGGACTGGTAGTCCGAGTCAGAGCCGACCGGGTAGGCGTTGTCACCCAGCATCAGCCACAGGTCGGTGTGCTGACTTGCGGCAAAAAGGTAGTAGGCGTCGCGCACGTCGCGGGCGTTCTGGTTAGCGGTTCCGGAATCGCCAAGCACCCATACTCGCGTCGGACTGGGTGTTCCCGGCATGGGAGCCGTGACGAACAGGTGACGGTCGTCCCCGCCGACCAGTAACGATGTCGCGTCACCGACGCCGTAATAGTAGGTCTGGCCGGCGACGAGTCCGGTCAGCGTGATCTCGTGTTCGGTCGTGAGGGTCGCGTCGTTGGCCGAGAGCGTCAGCGCCTCCGGCGCCAGGCCGTAGTCCACGCGACTCTCGGTCGCGGTCGCCGTTCGCCAGCGCACGGTGATCGCGCTTTCCGATCCCGATTGTAAATACGGCCCACGCACCAACGAGAACGCCGGATTCGCGATCAGTTGAGGGACGAGCACAAGGTCGGACGATGCGCCGCTCACATTCCAGGCTCCGACAGCCAATACGTTGGGCCCGTTCTGCAGCGCCGGGATTCCGGTGAGCGAGATGTCCTGCACGTCGTAGACCGGTAGCTGTGCGTTGCTCGACTCGTGAGTCGAGGCCGCCGTGTTCCAATCCGGCGCGCCGGCGGGCATCTCTACGGAACGAAAGACCTCGATGCCGTTGATCCAGACCACGTAGCCGTCGTCGTAGTCGGCGCCCACCGTGAGCCCCTGAACAGCGTTGATATCGTCGATGTTAAAGGTCGCCCGCGTGTAGACCGAAGAGCTCCCGCCGGGGACGGCGGTCTGGATCAGGTCCTCGGCGCCAGTTGCCAGTTCGAAGCCCACACCGTAGACGCCCACCTGCCACGCGGAATCATCGAACGCCCCCAGGGTCCAACTCAGACCGATCCCCGGATCGGAGGCATTCGCCAGGTAGGTCATCGGATTCCCGGCGTCCAGCAGGACCTGCTCCTGGGCCTGAATGGGCTGGCAGGCCAGGGCGATCACGAGCGTAGCAAGGACAGATAGACTCTTCACAAGGACCTCGTTCCGTCGGACCCCCCCGGAGTCTGTTCTATATACGGTGTCTACGCGGGATGCGGCATCATTCGTCTGGGGATTCTTGCGGAAACCCGTCAATCGCCGTCTCAGATTGGATGGGGACCGCGTCGGGTCAGAGCCGCCCCACAGACAGGCATGGGAGGCACGGTGGGAAAGCGAACGCCGATTCCACGATCTCTGCCAACACCCCGGGCGGGACCCCCTGCTCGGCATCACACTTGAGTTTCGCTCGGTCGATCTCGCGATGAACCACCTCGATCAGCAGCCCCTGCGCGCCGCTGGCCAGCGCTGCGTGACTCATGGCCGCGACGAGTCGCCATGCACCGGTCGCGTGAGAGGGATCGACGATGATCGGTAACGGACACAGACGACGCAGCGGCTCGATCACGTTGAGGTCGAGGACGTTGCGGGAGTAGTCCGAGTTGCAGGACGTCCGGATCCCTCGCTCGCAGAGCACGATGTTGCGATTACCCTGTTTCGCGATGTACTCGGCCGCGCAGAGCCACTCCTCTAGGGTCGCGTTCCAACCTCGCTTGAGTAACACCGGTTTTCGAGTTTTGCCGACTTCCGTGAGCAGCGGGAAATTCTGCATCGAGCGGGACCCGATCTGTAGCATGTCGGCGACAGCGGCCACCTGCTCCACCAACCGCGGATCCATCACCTCGGTCACGATCCCCAGCCCGGTCAAACGCCGAACCTCGTCTAGGATCTCCAGACCCTCTTCGCCCAGACCCTGAAAACTGTGCGGACTGGTTCGCGGTTTGTACACACCGCCACGCATCAGACGCACACCGACGCGGCGAACGTCACGCGCGATGGTTAGAGTATGTTCCAGACTCTCCACCGCACACGGGCCGGCGATGATCACGGGAACCTCGCCCCCAAAGCTGACGCCGTTGACCTCTACCTCGTGGGTTCGGGATTCGTCCTTGTAGTCCGACCAGCATCGTCTAAGGACGCTGAGATCGGGTATTTCGTACTCCATGCTTTCCCTCACCTCGCCGAAGCCGGGATTAGCGGCTCCTGCACAGTTATCAATGCCCCCCACGCAGGCGAGGCCGGAGCAGTTGTCCGTTACGGACAACCCCGAACTCGATCGATCCCACACGATTCCCGCGCGAATCGAACGCAAACGTTCCCGTGTGGCCGTGAACCTGCGTTTCGCCCAGCCCGCGACGTAACGCCTCCGGTTCTCGCCCCCGCCGTCGCGCCGCGTCGGCCAACGCGCGAATCCCGTCGTAACCCAGCGCGTGGTGGATTCCCGGCGCTACCACCGGGGACGCAGAGTCGCCCCGGAGAAGCGGAAGGACGAGTCCTTTCGCCCAATCCGGAAGCGCGCCGACGAGTTCCGGAGTATCCAGCCGCGTGCTGCCGAGGATCCGCTGCGGCGTTCCCTCGCGCCCGAGCGCCTGAAGACGACCGACGGCCTGCGCTGCATCGAGCCAGAGCAACAACACGTCGGCAGCGGTGCTATCGTCGCCAGCGGGCTGGTCGCCGACTAGCGTTTCAACCACGCGCACACCGAGATCCCGACAGGCGCTTCGAACCGCTGTGGCGCGCTCACGACCGGAACGACCGTCGGGAACCGCCAGTAGCGCGGTCTTCCCTTGCGGATCTTCGAACAGCCCGCGCAGCAACGCGCGAGCTTGCGCGCCATCGCCGGGAACTCCCCGGAAGACCCACGGAACCATCGCCTGCGTCAGGGACTCCTCCGGAGACAAAGTGATCACCGGGATCCGCTTTCGCGTTGCGATCTGAGCAGCGACGTGGGCCGCCCCGTCGGCGGTCGGACCGATCAGACCCACGACCCGCTCTTCAAAGACCAGACGCGCCGTCAGACCGGCCCCGTCGCTCCACGGTCCCCCCACGGCGAGGCGGGCGAGTTCGAGATCTCTCCCGTCGATACCCCCGGCCATGTTGATCTCGTTCACGGCCTGTTCCGCGCCCTCGGTGAGCGCCTCCGCGGAGGGTCCCGTCGTCACGAGCAGCCCAATCACGATGCGATCGGGCTCGGCGCCGGTCAGCGGAAGACCTGCGAGGATCGTGACGGCCAGGGTGACCTCAGCGAAAGACAAAACGCCCCCCAACGACCTTCGCAATGACAACGGGTGACACGTTGTTCGACGTCGCGTCGAGGTGAATCGTCCCGGTCACACCGTCATACTCACGGACGGCGCTCAACCCGTCGCGTATCCGCGCGCGGTTCAGCCCCTGCGTCCTGACGGTCTCAAAGACCAGCCGTGCCGCGTCGTAGCCGTAGGCCGCGAACGCGTCGGGGTCGGCCCCGAACCGCTCGCGGTAGCGGCGGGTGAATCCCAACCAACCCGGATCCTGTCGTCCGGGGTTCATCCAGAACGCCGCCTCGGCCCCCTCGCCCGCTTCACCGGCGAGCTCGAGAAACTCTTCCGATACGATCCGATCCGTACCGACGACGGGTAGGTTCATTCCACGCTCAGCCATCTGGCGCACGATTCGCCCCGCCTCCGCCGCCTTGACCCACAGGACCACCGCCTCGGCACCGGAATCTGCGAGACGATCCAGTTGCGACGAAAAATCCCGTTGACCCAGATTGACTAGAAGCTCCATCGGGAGCGGTCGGCCCAATCGTCGGGCACCGTCACGGAACTCCTTGATGCCAAACCGGCCGTACCGATCGCTCGAACGGATCACGGCGACACGGGACAGCCCCTTCTCCTCGAAGATCAGAGAGGCGATCCGATAGCCCGACTGCCGGTCGTCGGGAGTTATCCGCACGATCCACGGGATCCCGGTTTCGGTCATCGTCGGATCGGTGCTGCCGACATTGACGATGGGCAGTTCCGTCTTGAGGGCGACCCTCAAAGCCACGTGGGTGCTGTTTGGATCGACCGAACCGATCACCGCCCAGACCCGGTCGGTGTAGGCCAATTCGACGAGGGTGTTGCTTGAGCTGCCCCACAACGCCTGATCGTTCTTGAGGACCAACTCGAAGGGAATCCCTTGATACGCACCCTGGTGGTTGGCCTCGTCCAGCGCCAGTTCGACGCCGCGCCTGAGACTCGAACCTGCCGCGACATCCGGCGAATCGTGCAAGGGCGCCAGCAGACCGATGCGCACCGTCGACACTCCGGCAGGGTCTGCACCCTCTCGGCCCTCTCCCCGGAACACCGGCGCTGTCAGGTAGAACTGCCGATACGGGTTTCCCGACCGGGAATAAGGCACCAGTTTGTCGGGTGTCCGAGCATAGACCTGCTGTGGCTCCCCCCGGTCGGCTTCGCCGGACTCGCCCGCGCGAATCGTCGAGCTGCCGACGAACAGCAGGCCGGCCGCCAGCAGCAAACCGATCGCTCGTGACGCCATCCGTCTCATCCCCGCGGCACGATCGCCGTCGCCTCGATCTCGACCAGCAGGTCGGAGCGACAGATACGGGCCTGGATTCCCGTGCTTGCCGGCAGCGGGTTCAGACCGACGGAGTTCATGAACGCGGTTCGTAGTTCGTTGAAGCGGTCGTAGTCGCGCTCGATGTCCCGAAGGTAGCAACTCGTCCGGACGACATCGTGCCAGCTCGCTCCCTCGGCGACGAGCAGCTGAGTCAGGTTGCCAAACGTGCGCAGGCACTGGGCGTCAAAATCGCCGGGATGGATACTCGCGCCGGTGTGGTCCACGCTGGCGGTCCCGGAGAGTAGGATCATCGTCGCTCCGGGTAACTCCACGGACATGCCGCGGCTGAACGATGCGGGTTTTGCGTAGTCATATGCCTCGTTGAGCATCTCGGGCGCTTCGATCGCCCGCTTGGGAATCAACGGTCGATCCGCTACGGGATCGAGACCCAATCGTTCCGTTCCGACCAGACCCAACGCCTCGAGTTCGGCCCGGGCACCCGGGCTGAGGCGTTCCTCGAATACTTCATCCATTGACATGGTGAGATCTTCTTTCATTCGTCGTCTCCTTAATTCACTTGTTGGGCTTGATCGAGGGGTTCGAATCGGCAGCGATTCCGTGAGCGAGTCCAGCCGCGGTCGCGACCCAGACATCGTCGCCCGCCAGACCGATGCAGAAGACCGTATTGCTGGGGAGACCGCTTGTCTGCCGTCGCGTTCTACGCTCGCCGTCGGGTCCGTCGATCTGCAGTTCGAAGGATCTGCCCGGAAGTCGGCGCCAGGTATGCCAGGTCTGACCGTCAAAGCGGCTCATGCCCTGGTCCGTCGCGATCCACACCAGATCGTCACGGGCGACGACGAAATTGATGAAGTCGCCGGCCAGACCGCTGTCCATCTGACTGTAACTCTTCCAACGCCGTCCGTCGTACCGACTCAGCCCGAAGTAGGTGCCGACCCACATCAAATCGCCCGACACTCCGATCGCAGACGTGACATCGTGGACCAGGCCGTCGTCACGAAAGAGGTCGATCTCCATCTCGCCATCCGGATCGCGATGTTCGCGAAACTGCCCGGTCACTCGGTCCCGAACGATCACGCCGCCGCCCCACACGGCGACGTAGACCGCGCCGCGCTCGGCCAAGACCGAATAGGTCCAGGGCTCATGCATCAGCGTGTTGGTCGTGTCGAAGATCGCCCACCCACCGGTGCGCGTGTCATAGCGACTGAGCCCGGCCGCGGTGGCGACCCATACGTTCGGCCCGTCCACGCTGATCCCATAGACAACGTTGTTGGCGAGACCGCTGTTGACCTGCGTAAAGACGTCAAACCGCCCGCCGGTCAATCGCGCCAGCCCACCCATCGTTCCGATCCAGAGATCGCCGTTCTCCGATACGGCGAGAGCGGTCACCGCAGGGAACGGAAGACCGTCAGCCGTGCCAAACACGCGCACGGCGTCGTTCTCGAGCAGGGCCAGTCCTTCCTCGGTACCGGCCCAGACACGCGGCCCCTCGACCAGGACGGCAAAGACCTTGTTCGACGGCAACCCGCTGGCGGTGTCGAAGACTTCCCAACCGGTGAACGGCACATCGCCGGCTGCGACCGGTGCGGTCGAACACAGCAAGACGAATGCGATCAGCGTGGCCAGTTTGGCGCGCATCACAAACTCCTCAGATAGATCACGAGATCGTTGAGTTGCACCTTGCTCAGATCCTCGGCGACTCCGTGCGTGTCGTCCGGGGAAAACACCGTCCAGATTTCCTCCAGCGTCAACGCACGGCCGTCGTGCAGGTAGGGCGCAGTCGACCCGATATCGAAAAGGTGGGGTGTGTCGAAACGTCCATCCGTACCGACGTCCGAGGACAGGCGGTCGGTGAACAGCGGCGGACGGTGGCACGTGTCGCAGCGCTGCTCGGTGGGGATCATCCGACCGTTGTTGGTGTGGGTTCGGAAAAATATCTTGCGCCCCGCTTCCAGCGCTTCGGTCGAGCCATGGGACGACCGCCGTGGCGGCACGGGTATCGACTCGATGAAAGCGACCAGGTCTCTCAGTTTGTCCGGGGGGAACGGGTCGGACCGCGTGAGCACCTTTGCAAAACGCGGCCCGCACTGGGTTGCCAGATCCGGGTTCTTGCCGTTCCACTTGAAGGGAGCGGTGTCGCGAATCCCGCGCAACGAACGGGTGTCGACCAGGTTCTGCCCGACACCGTCGATCTCGAAATCCCAGATCAGACCGTCGCTGTGTCCGTCGGGGTGACACGAGCGACAGGAGAACTGCCCCTGAAACGTCCCGGAGGCGTCATGGAACACCTGCTCGCCACGGCGCTCCGGTGTTCGCTGGTTCGGCCCCCCGAGATCGATCCGGTCGACGACCTCGAGTAACATCGTATCGATCACGGCGATCGAATCGGCCAGCCGCTCGGCGACATACAGACGATCTCCCGATGGCGACAGAGCCAGCCCCCGGGGTGCTTCGCGGGTCGGGATTCGTGCCAGCACGTAGCGCTCCGAGATCCCCAGGTCGTCGGCCAGTAGGTCGAGCTCCCGTTCGTCGCGATCCGCCACCAGATCGCGCAACGCGTGCACGTCGATCGCGGTTACCTTCCGGGCTCCCATGTGAGCCACGAAGGCGACGCCCTCGTCCGGGGTCAGCGCCACGCCCGAGGGATCGGCGAAGAAGGCGTTCACCTCGTCCAGTGGGAACTGGACGGTGTGACCGCCGGAACGAGTCTCGATGAACACGATCGAACTTGTCATCACCGCGCCGCGGGCGACCTGCGTCAGGGGCAGCAGATTGCGAAATCTCAGCGCGCTGGCCAGGACGAGGGAGCCGTCGGCCGAAACCGCGATGCCCTCGCTCAGGTGGGCCGAGGGAAGTTCTCGCCGCTCCAGAATGCGATTGTTCCGGGCATCGATCAGGGTGACCTCGGAGGCTGCGAGAACACCCGGTCGGGCGGGTCGGACCAGCCGGTTCGCCACTGCGAGCAGTTGCTCATCCTGCGAGAGGTCCAGTGCGTACGGTTGCATGCCGGCGACCAGTCGGCCGACGGTGGAGGAGGATGTCTCGGCGAAGACGAGCGCGTTTCCAAATCCCTCGGCGACGAAGAGCCGATCGCCGTCGGCGGAGAGGGCCAGACCGAGAGGTTCGGCGACCTCGAGCTCCTCTTGCAGTTCGAGCGTCGCCATGTCGAGGATGCGGACCCGATCCCCGTGACGGCTGGAGACCGCCAGCCTCCGGCCATCTGCAGAGACGGCCACGCCATGGGGGCCGCCCGGCAGGTCGATCGATCGACTCGTTTTCCCGGTCGATAGATCGACCTCGATCAGACGATCGACACCGGATGCAGCAACGAACAACCGAGCGCCGTCGGGTGAGAC
This sequence comes from Acidobacteriota bacterium, assembly GCA_029861955.1. NCBI lineage: Bacteria > Pseudomonadati > Acidobacteriota > Acidobacteriota bacterium. Next base: position 32,552 of record JAOTYK010000028.1, on the reverse strand, counting down.
CGCCAGGCCTTCCGGGGAGACGAAGCGGGTGTGCGGGCGCTGCGCCGCCACCGGGGGCGCCGTACGATTCGCATGACACCGAAGGCACATCCCCTGCGGCACCTCCGTACGACCGGTCTTTACCTGGACGTGGGCCGGGAGCCAGGTGTGTGCGCCCACCCAACCGGCCAGACCAAGAACCAGAGTGACCAGAAAGAATCCCGTCACCGCGTAGCGGATCCGACGTCGGGTCATGATCGTCATCGCCGGGCCACCTCGACGGTCGTCTCGACGAGCGAGATAGGCGGCCGCGTCGTGGACAGGACCCTGCGGTTCACCGGTGCCGACTCGCGGCTTTCGTGGCAACCGAAACAGGCCCGCGTCTCCCCCGGCCGAACCCAGAACCACGCGGATGTCGAGATCTCGGCCCCGTTCGCGTCAACGGAGCGCACACGGATCGGTCGATCGGGAGGCACCTCGGCGAAGAGCGAGCCGTCGGCCTCGAGCGGGACGACTCCCAACGTTTGCGGCCGACCTTCAGAAAAGGCCTGCACGACGAGTTCGACCGCGCGTGGCGTTCCGGGGGACGGACCCACCACGCCGTCGGATCGGTTCGCATCGTAGAGGATCAGCTTTCCGCTGGTCAGGTCCGTTCGCCGGCCGGACGGTTTTCCGCGCGGCGGCTCCACGATCGAGAGAGCGACGGCCTCGACCTCGTCCCACGCGGGATCGTCGAACACCGGCTGCAACGCTTGAACCCCGGGAACCGTCCGAAAGACGGCTGACGTCCGCGCAGAACCCGTCCCGGACCGCATCCGGCCGGTCAGCAGTAGCCCGCCATCGACCATCGGTTCGGCCGAACGGAGGTCGGCGAGACGCTGTTCGGAGCCCGCATCGAACACGAGCGTTCGCGCGGTCGCGAGCGGGCGGCGCGTCTCCACCCGTTCCAAACGAGTGTTGCCGTCCGGATCGGTGGCGATGAAGACCACGCCTCCGTCGGTCGTCGCACGCGGGCGAGATCGGATCGACCCGAACTGGTGGCTTCCGAAGAACGGCTCGATCATCGAACCGTCGGGATTGACCGTGAACAGAGCGGCCTGCAGGCCCTGCTTCATGGAGAAAAGAATCCTGCCGTCACCGAGTCGGGACGGATCGGACGCCGAACCGACGCCGAAGGTGATCCGTTCGACGTTCGAACGTGATCTCGTGGCGGTGAACAATTCCCGACGGGACCCCGAGATCGTCGCCACGTCCTGGCCGTCAACGGCACACACGACGACCCATCGGTCCGCCGTCAAATAGGCAGGATCGCCGCAGTCGCGATCCAATACGATCACCTTGCGCGGTTTGGATCCGAGCGCCGAACACTCGTAAACGCCCCAGCGAGCATCCGCGGTCCTCCGACCGGCGAACATCACCCGAGATCCGTCGGGTGAGACCGCAGGGGCGCCGGCTGTCGCGAACCCCCGGGAGAGGACGGTCCAGTCGTCCGCGGATGAGCCTGGACGGACCCGGATGACGCGGCTCCCCAGCGGGTACCTCGCGTCGAGATCGAGGCGCTGGGCGGGATCGACGACACTCTGCGCGATCGGCAACTGAACGACCACCAGATCGGAGAGAGTCTTTGCGGGCGCGGTGGCGGGTGTGGGGCTGCAGCCTGCGCAGACCATGACGAAACAGGCGAGAGCGGCTACGCGACCGAGCGTCGATACGGCGCCGGCCCTCACAGGCCCTCCTCGATCCGCACGATCTGACGCGGCGCGACGTTGGAGACCACGCTGCTTCCGCCGCCCGGCCAATCGATCCGGATTCGGTCGATCGAGCGATCCTCGGGACCTAGCCCGAAGTGGAGTCGCGAATCCCCCTGCCCGAGGTAGGCCGACCGGCTCCGACTGGCGCCGCCCAGCGTCTCCCCTGCGATCTGCATCTGGACCTGCGCGCCAAAGGGATCTCGCGATCGCCGTCCGACCAGATCCAGCATGACCCACGAGTCGCGTCCGGCGATGTCATTTCGAAGCAGAACATGATGGCCGTTCAGACTCGTGACAAACAGATCCATGTCGCCATCGTTGTCGTAGTCCGCCACGATCGACGACCTACCGATGTTGCGCGATGCGAAGTAGGAACCTCCCGCCTCGGTGGCATCCTCGAATCTAAAATCTCCGACGTTGCGCATCAGTAGGTCTTCCCAACCCACCAGATGGTGAAGACCGCCATTCGCGACGAATAGATCGAGTCGACCGTCGTTGTCGAAATCAAGCAGATTCTGCCCCCAGCTGACGTACTGGCCGGAGAGGGCCCCCACCCCGGAACCCATGACCTCGTCGCGAAAACCACCGTTGGGAGTCTGTCGATAAACCGCGCCGTAGCTGGTGTCCGAGACGGCCAGGTCGAGCAGACCGTCCCCATCGAGATCCCCGACATCGGCCGCCATCGCCGCCGTCTGCTCCCCGTTCACGCCCATGGCGACGCCGGCGACGAGACCGTTTTCGGAGAACAGACCGGAGCCGTCGTTGAGCAACAGGAAGTTCGCTGTCGCGTCGTTGGCCACGAAGATGTCCGTGTCTCCGTCTCGGTCGAAGTCGGCGGTCGCGATACTCATCCCGCGTCCGATCACCGAACCGATGCCGGAGGACGACGTCACGTCCTCGAACGTGCCGTCACCACGATTACGGTAAAGCGTATCTCCCTCGGCCTTGTAAGAGAGAGGGCCGGGGTACCCGTCGGGAGCAAAGAAATTGTCTTCCCGCGGGTCGAACTCGAGGTAGTTGGCGACGTAGAGATCGAGATCTCCGTCGTCTTCGATATCGAGAAACGCCGCGCCGACACTGAAGCGCGGATCCGCCACCCCGGAGGCGGACGAGGCCTCGTCGAACGACCCGTCTCCCCGGTTGATGAACAATCGGTTGGGACCGCGATCCGCCAGGTACAGGTCGCGATGACCATCCCCGTTCACATCGCCAACAGCGATCGCGACGGCGCCGGTCGATGCCGGGATTCCCGTACGGTCGGTGACGTCTTCGAACGTACCGTTCCCGAGGTTGCGATAGAGCCGCATGCCCTGGTGTGCGTCGGGCGCTCCGTCCGGGTCGGGACTCCGCGGACCACTGGCCACGACCAGGTCCAGCCAGCCGTCCCCATCGAGGTCGCCAAACGCTGCCCCTCCCCCCACCGCATCGATGATGTTGGTCAGATCGGGCGTGGGCGCATGATGTCGAGCACGGATGCCGGCGCCGAGGGTGACATCCTTGAAGCCGCCTCCCGCGACCGGATCCGGCAGGCTCACCGACTCCGATTTCCGGGCCCCGGCCAGATCGTCCCTGGTCGACACCCGTGCGGTTTCCGCGGAGCAGGCCGCGAGGAGCAGCAGGCACAGCAGCCAGATTCCTGACAGTCGCGGCGGTGGCCGGTCGAGACGACGGTCGCTGGCAGGCGGGCTTGGATAGAAAAAGCCCGAAATGTGGATGTTATTCGCAGACATTGGCACTATTTCGGATATTGAATATCCGGAATATACGAGATCTCAACCCTGTGTCAAGGGCCGAAAAGACCGAAAGGCCACCCGATTCCGCTAGCGGGTGGGTTTGTCTCGTTCTCGCAGAGCCTGGATCACCGACGGTTCCGGGAACTCCACTTTGGCCGCGAGTGTCGCCAACGTTTCGCCCTCGAAAACGCGGTACTGCGCCATCTCGGCTTCACGAATGACGGAACGCACGCCGCATCGCGACTGGCGAGGGCAATCCCCCACCGAGAGCAGGCAGCACTGGGAAACGAGAGGCCCTTCAAGCGCTTCAATGATGTCGACCATGCAAACGGTCTCGGGTTCGCGGGCAAGCAGGTATCCCCCACCCGGACCCGAAGCAGCCTGGGTGAAGCCGGCCCGCGCGACGTCCTGGAAGATCTTGGCGATGTATCCCGGAGAAAGCGTCAGCTTCTGCGAGTAGGCCCGCAGGTAGGCCAGGATCTCGTCAAACGGAATCGGCTTACCCCTTGAGAACGCAGCAATATAGGCCAGACCGTGAAACGCGTACCGGGTCTTCTTCGAGAGTGATCTCATTGGCCCACCCACTTCGGATGCTTTTTCCTGCGAATGAGGATACGTCACATTCCGGATAACGCATATCTATCTTGACCTCGATTTGCGACCAAACACACAAGGGGCCACCCGGCTCTCCGGGTGGCCCCTCTCTCTCATGGTCGATGAAACTAGTTTGAAGTTCTCCTCCGGAATCTGTCCACTACCTCAACGTTCGCACATTCGTCCAGCACGTCGCCGTGGTTCAAGTGCGCGGCGACATCATCGGGATCGACACAGATGTCGTGTCGATTCCTCGGGTTACCCCGCGGAATATGACAGAGGCAAACTTCGTCGGGCTCCTCCATCTCGTGGAAGTTCTTGGCGTAGTCTTCCGCCCAGAGCAGGTTCTCGCCCTGGTGACAACTCAGGCAGGCGAAGTCCAGCGTGACTCCGGCCTGACCCATCTCGTCCAGGAGCACCAAACCACCATCCTCGGTGAAGAGGTTCGCATCCGCATCGGTATTGATGCGGAACAGGTGGGTCCGTATGTCGCCCTTGTAGGGGCCCAGTGCCTGGGCGGACTTGGTGGCGAACGGCATGTGACAGTCCTGGCATTCGACGCCGAATTCGCCCATTTCGGTCAGGGCGTAGGAGTCGGCGATACCGGAGTGGCAATCCTCGCAGGAGGTCACGATCGAGTACTCGGCCTTCTTGTGCGGGTTGTGACAGCTGACACACTTCAGTTCCGCATGAGGGCTGGCCAGTTGCTCGTTGTACTGCTCGTGGTGACGGATGAACCCACCCTTTGCCGGGATCGTCGCCGTGTCGCCACGGAAGTGACAGCTCCCGCAGGCAGCCGCTGAGTCGTCGATGCCCTGGTACTCGCCGGAGAAGTGCGCGCCGGGGCCATGACAGGCTTCACACTGCACGCCGCCGAACGCGAAGGTGCCGTGCATTCCGGGAAGACCGTCCTGGTTGTCCGAAAGATCGCCGTCGGTCTCCCAGTCGGTGTCGGGCACCCAACCGGTTGTGTGACAGGTCCCACAGTTGTACGGCTTGAACTCTTCCCCGGGATGGTAGTCGGACCACTCCCCCGTCAGCATGTTGTACTGGTTCATGCCGGGGGTGTCGGCCAATCCATCGCCGTCGGTATCCACCGAGGTGATGATGTAGCCGTCGTTGTCGATGTAGCGGACCTTCCATTTGTAGCCGCCGATGATGTAACTCACGTCGTCCCACGTCAGACCCGACACGCCCGGCGGCAGGGGTGGCTGCGGAAGAGGGACCGCACGGTTCTGAGCGACCTCAGACGAAACGAGCTTCCAGGGATGACCGGAGACGATCCACTCGTTGTGCTGGGTGATATGGCAGTTCGCACAGGCTTCTGCGCCGAAGTAGCTCTGTGCGGCAGCATTGAATGGAAACATCAGGAGTAGACCACCCAATATGACGATGAGTAAGGGCGTGTTCTTCTTCATGATGCCTCCCCTGATTAGGTGTTCTTGTTGCTGAGTATGGATCGGCCGTGGGAACCCACGATCCGTTTGATGTCTTGCCGGCGTTCCATCGGTGCCACCACGTCGCGGATGGACTTGATCCCATCGTTGGGTGGGATTCCGCGCATGGGAACAAAGTACTCTGATCGCCAGAGCTTGGTATCGGGAGTTCTACGTATGAAGGGAGGGGGGAAACAGCCGGGAGGGCGGGTCAGAGTTCTGCGACGACGGCCTCCGAGAGCACGCCGATCCAGACACCGTTCACGACGCCGCCCGGGCCGACCTGCACGGTCGTCGGGATGCGGGCCACCTTGTAGCGATCGAGGACGCTCGGGCTACCGACGAGCACCTCGCTGCGCAAGTTCTTGTCCGCCACGTACTGACGCGTTCGTTCTTCGTCGACCGTCGAGATGAAGACCACGCGTCGGTTGTCTCCGAGGTCGGAGTCTTCGATCGCCTGCCAGTTGGCGAAGTTGGTCTTGCAGGCGGGGCAATCGGGGGAGAAAAACAGCAACAGGGTTTCCCGGTCGGTGTAATCGAGATTGGTCTGGGCACCGTCCAGCGCGGGCAGAGTGAACCCTTCCACCACATCTCCGACTTCGAGTCGCGGTATCTCTTCCAGTTCAGCGTTGTACTGGGATTCCAGCATCGCTCTAAGCTGTCGATTCTGATGGATCAACAGCCCCGAGATCACCACCAGGGCGACGACCATCACGACTAGCGCGATGTTGAGAATCCGGTTGTGGTCCGACATGGAAGCCTCGCGGAAAATGACCTGGACCGCGAGATGATCTCACGGCCCAGGTCAAACTTCTACCTTCGGCCGCGTCGGACGCAGACCCCGCCGCAATCCGCTCCACCCGTCTGGGGGCAGCAGTTGTCTCGGGGATCGTCGATACAAACGAGATTGCCGGGGCATTCGATGCCCGCGATTCCGCCGCAGAAGATGTTGCTGACCGGCCCGCCCTTCGGGCAGGCGGGTCTGGCCTCGACGGGAGGCGTCATGAGCGTCGTCGCTCCCAGTACTACGACGACCAGCGCGCATGCGGTCAACGATGCAATCAGAACTCTCTTCATTCATTTCTCCTTATTGGTCGGGTTGTTTGAAACCCGTATCCGCCCAGGCTACGCAGGGTAAGCCTCGACGGTCTTGAGGGAACCTGCTGTTCTTCCAATCGCCAGGATCGCATTGTGCCGGTGTTTTTGGGGTAAACTTGAACCAATCGTGCGGATGAGGGGCGGGAGAGAGGTCACGATGCGGCTTGGCAACGACGATTACCTGGAGCCCCGCACGCTAGCCCCGCATGCGCTCGAGTCGACGATTCCCCAGGTTTCTTGTGCCGATCCCTCCCCCGAGGCGGCCTGCTTCTTCTGGCACGAGATGGCTCTCTTTATCGGGCCTGCGCTCCGATCGGCTCCGCATGGTCATTTTTGCGTCGAGTTGACGCTGGCGTTGGATGGGGAGTTGGAAGTGAATCCGGAGGGCGGAGGCGGCGCCACCGGACTGGGCGGCGTGCTGATCGGCTCCAACGTACCGCACCATCACCGCATGCACGGCAGCCGAGCGGCGCAACTCATCGTCGGCCCGCTGACGACCCCCGGCATGGCTCTCCGCGCGAGTCTTGGAACCCGGCCGATCGGTTTCATCAGACCGGCGAACGTGGAACCGTTTCGCGCGGCGCTACACCGTTTGATCGGCTGCGACGACATCGCAGCGGCTCTTCGCGTGGCCCGATCGCTGGTCCGACACTTCTCGGCACTCGGCCCCGTTGCACCCGCGGACGGTCGGGTCTTACAGGCGATGCATCGCCTGCTGCGAGATTTCACGCTCAACACTCCGGTGCGTGAATTCGCGGAAGAGGCCGGTCTGTCGGAGAGCCGGCTGAGCCACCTATTTCGCACCCACGTCGGCGTGCCCCTACGCACCTACCGGCGCTGGCTGCGGTTGCGGGCCGGTGTCCTCTTTGGGCTCTCGGGATGGGATCTGGCTGCAGCCGCCAACGAGGCCGGCTTTTCCGATCAGGCCGACTTCTCCCGCGCCTGCCGTGAAGCCTTCGGTGTTGCACCGTCGGTCATCGTCCAGGCCCCGACTTCGCTCTGGGTCGGAGAGACGCCGGCGGGCCGCGGGCTCATGCCTGACCTGACTGCCGGATCGATCAAGTCGGTGACCCGGAAAGGCAAACGCCCATAGCGGTGCCCAATTGAGGCGGCGACCGCTTCCGTGGGGGGATACCATTCGTTTCCTGAAAACCGGAACATGAGGAGGATGACATGCGTGTCGTGGTGATAATGGCTCTTGCGATCGTCGCGCTGGGATGCACGGCCGATGCGACCGAACCCCGGCCCGCCACCCAGTCAGCCGGCTTCGAACGGATCGCCGGGACGGTTCTCGAGACCCACGACGCTTCGAACTACACCTACGTGCGTTTCCGGACCGCCGACGGTGAGGCGTGGGCCGCCGTACCCCAGGCCCGTCTCGAGGTTGGAGCGCAGGTCGTCATCGCCAATCCCCAGGCGATGCCGAATTTCGAAAGCGAGAGTCTCGGACGGAGCTTCGAGACGATCTACTTCGGGACCCTCGAGAACTCCCCCGCGGTGTCGCCGAAGGCGCCGACCGGCAACGCGCCGATCGCGATCGACAAGCCGGTCGGGAAGACGGCGCGAACCATCGCCGAACTCTACGCCGACAGCGGCGAGCTCTCCGGGAAAGTCGTGACGTTGCGGGGCCAGGTCGTGAAGTTCAGCTCGGGCATCATGGGCCGGAACTGGATCCATCTTCAGGACGGCAGCGGCGACGAGACTGCCGGAACCCACGACATCACCGTGACGACGTCCGACGCGACAGCGGTCGGAGAGATCGTCTCCGTTCAAGGGACCGTCGCCGTCGACAAGAACTTCGGCGCCGGCTATCGCTATGCGGTCATCGTGGAAGAGGCGACGGTTAAGTAATTCCGGCGGCCCGTGATCGTCGATGGACTCTAACGTTCGTTGCGGAATCAAACCCCACTCGAATCATGAGTCCCACGACTGAGTCCAGACCATCGGCTTCGGAAGAGAGCACGGATCGTCCCATGTATGCGCGTATCCGCGTATTGCCGCTTTCCGGCCCCGTGAGTTCTTATAGAGGACGAACGTGAGAGCTCGGTCTGCCTCGACTGTCTCCGTGGCAGGCCGGGCTCTTATGCAAACGGAGGCGCCCTGGTTATGAGAACTACCCATCTGGCCTGTTTATCGTTGTGCGTTCTGGCCTGCCTGGTCCTTGGTGTAAGCGACACCCAGGCTAATCCCAGATACAAGAACGACGCAGGAGATCCAGGCTCCAGCTGTTCCGCGTGCCATGGCGATTTCACCGGCGGCACGTCTCCTACGGGCGCCATGTTTCCCGGAGACGACAAACATCAGATGCACCGCTCGTCCAGCTACATGAATGCCGATTGCAACGTCTGTCACACCGGCGGCGATGGCAGGAATCCGTTCATCGGCTCCTCCGACGGCACCGGAGCGAATACCGGATATGGCTGCGTCGGTTGCCATGGTCGGCTGGAAGATGCCGGCAACGACTCGATCTCGGCGGGATTGGGGGCGGGGCTGCGTCAGCACCACACCCAGGCGGGAATCAGTTCCTGCGTCAACTGCCACGCCGACGCCAATCCGATGGCGTACACGCCGGTCGGCGAGCACGTCTTGCCGCCGTACTACGACACCGCAGACACAGACGCCTCGATGCCTTGTAACCCGGACGCCACCGCGAACGTGAACGAAAACTGGTCGGTGGGTGACTTCCTCGGACTCGACAACGACGGGGATCTTCTCTACGACGGTGTGGACGACGATTGCCAGATGGCCGTCGAGTGCCTGGACGACGACAACGACGGATTCGCCGTGTGCGACGGCTCCTGCGAGCTGGCGATGGGTGACCAGTGCGGCGATTGTGACGACAGCGAGGCGACGGCCAACCCGGATGGCGTCGAGGGACCGTTCGGCGATGCCACCTGCAGCGATGCGATCGACAACGATTGCGACGAGCTGACCGACACGATGGATACCGACTGCGACGCGATCGTTGTGTTCTGCGCCGACGATGACGTCGACGGTTATGTCGTTTGCGACGGCGAATGCGAGGTTCCGAGCGGTTCCGAATGCGGCGACTGCGACGACAGCAACGGCGCCGTCAACCCCGCAGCCACCGAGGGGCCGGCCGACGACGCCACCTGCAACGACGGTTTCGACAATGACTGTGACGGGACGACCGACACCGCAGACACCGACTGCGAGCCGGTGGTGGTCGTCTGCCCCGACCTCGACGAGGACGGCTACGCGGTCTGCGACGCGGGCTGCGAAGTTGCTTCCGGTGCCCAGTGCGGCGACTGCGACGACAGCAACGGTGCCGTCAACCCTGCCGGCACCGAGGGACCCTTCGGCAATGCCAGCTGTAGCGACGGTTTCGACAACGACTGTGACGGGACGACCGACACGGCAGACACCGACTGCGAGCAGGTCGTGGTCGTCTGCCCCGACCTCGACGAGGACGGCTACGCGGTCTGCGACGCCGGCTGCGAAGTGGCTTCGGGTGCGCAGTGCGGCGACTGCGACGACACCAACGGCGCCGTCAACCCTGCCGGTACCGAGGGACCCGTCACGGATCCTACCTGCGACGACGGTTTCGACAACGACTGCGACGGAACGACCGACGACGCGGACATGGACTGCGACGCCGTCGTCGTCTTCTGTCCTGATGTCGATGCCGACGGATATGCCGTCTGCGACGCCGGCTGTGAGCTGGCGGTGGACTCCCAGTGTGGCGACTGCGACGACGCCGATGGAACGGTCAACCCCGACGGGGTCGAGGGTCCGTTCGGTGACTCCACCTGTAGTGACGTGCTCGACAACGACTGCGACGGATCGGTCGACTCCGCGGACGGAGACTGCGATGCCGTGGTCGTCTTCTGCCCCGACGACGACGCCGACGGGTATGCGGTCTGCGATGGGTCGTGTGAGTTGGAAATGGGAGATCAGTGCGGCGACTGCGACGATGCCGATGGAACGGTCAACCCCGATGGGGTCGAGGGTCCGTTCGGCGACGCCACCTGTAGTGATGTGCTCGACAACGACTGCGACGGCTCGGTCGACTCCGCGGATGGAGACTGCGATGCCGTGGTCGTCTTCTGCCCCGACGACGACGCCGACGGGTACGCCGTCTGCGAGATGGGCTGTGAACTGGCGTCCGGCAGCCAGTGCGGAGATTGCGACGACACCGAAGCCGCAGTGAATCCCGCTGCCACGGAAGGACCGCCGAGCGATCCGAGCTGCACCGACGATCTCGACAACGACTGCGACGGCATGACCGATCTCGGAGATGCGGACTGCGAGCAGACGATGGTCTTCTGCGTGGACGAAGATCTGGACGGGTACGCCATCTGCGACGACACCTGCTATCTACCGGTCGATACCCTGTGCGGAGACTGTGACGATTCCGATTCGTTCGTCAATCCGGGCGCGGCCGAAGGGCCGTTCATGGATCCCACTTGCGACGACGAACTCGACAACGACTGCGACGGGTTTGTGGATCTGGACGAGACCGTCTGCACGGAGCCGACGCTCTCCGACTATGACATCGTGTTCTTCCGCTGCTCCCATCAGGCCAAGGTCGGAAAGCGAGTCTCTCTACGGATCACCATCGAGAATCAACTGGACACCGACCCGGGCGCGGAACTCACGGTCTATGGCACACGCTCGGATGGGACGAACATACCGATCGTCATGGGGTTGGAGATCTTCGACCGCACGGATCACGGGCCGCTGGGGATCGGTGGAAGAACGGCTCGAGCCTCCAAGGCGCAACGGGGTTCAAGATCCCCGAACCCGGCCAGCGGTCGCTCGCGGCCGAGATTCACCTACACGGCCACGGCCGACGATATTGGGTGGGTCACATGGATGGCCGAAATACTGGACGGAACCCCCGGCGCCGAGGACGAAGCCGAGGATACGGCCAGTTGTGTCACGAGGATCCGTAAGGACCCCTCCAATCACGGCGACGACGATGACGATGACGGTCATGATGACGATCGCGACGAGAGTGAAGACGACGACGAATAGACGTCAATGATTCTCATGCGGCTGCTCCCCCGGCTCGTCGCTGGCGAGCCCGGGGAGTCGTCGAAGCTGTCGCCACACGAACCTGACGACTAGCGGTCGCCGGACCGGCGGATGTTGCCGCTCTGTCCCGGCCCCCCGGATGCGTTACGGGTGCCTTTCCCGCCGCCGCCGGAGTGCCTCTGCTTGTGGTCGGCGCCATCGATCTCTACCTCACCGGCCTCGACCAGCTTCTGGACGGCCGGGTGATCGATGGCCTTGGCCCCGATCTCGCCGGTCTTGAACGGTCCCAGCCGGAGCTTCTTGCCACCGGGTAGCGAGATCGCCAGGGGCGCGGAAGTCTTGTTGGTGATGGATGCCATGTTCGCCTCGGGTTGTTCGTGACGAACGATAGCCTCCGCGTGGCGGAACGGCAAGCGGGCCGATTCGTCTCGATGACGCTAAGATCGCTGCCCATGACTTCACTCCCGCTTACCTCGATCCCCGGCCTGACCGAGGTCACCTGGCAGCAAGGTGCATCGAACGGACCGGTCCTCGTCCTGGAGTTGCCCCATGGGGCGACGACGGAGAACGAGTACCGCGTTGTCGCCGAGGGGCTGAAGTCCCGGCTCCCCGAGAATCTGATCGATTTCTTCCACGTCAACACGGATTTCGGAACCCCGGAATGCGCGGAGCAGATCGCTGCATTCGTGGGAAGGACCGATCCGTCGATCTCCGTCCTTATTCTGCGATGCCGGCTCCCCCGCACACTCGTCGACTGCAATCGGACGCTGGAGGAGCAGACCGACGGCATGACCGAGGCGATTCCCGTTTATGTGGACGACTCCGAGGATCGCCGGAGGCTGTCCGACCTGCATCGACAGTATCTGGAGCAGGCCGATCTGGCGTATGAACTCGCCGGTCGGCGCGGCGTCGCCATCAACCTTCACAGTTATGCCCCGCGTTCGGTGGGGATCAACGTCGTGGACGGCGGGATCGTCCAGGCGCTACACAAGGCCTACGAGCCGGAGGTCTACGAGGGCTGGCCGCGTCGGCCGGACATCGAGTTGATCTCGTCGGACGTACACGGACGGTCGCTCCTCAGCGAATCGTGGCTAACGGCCCTCCGACAGGCGTACCGCTCTGCGGGCATCCCGCTGGCGGAGAACGAGACCTATCATCTGCACGACGGAACGCTGGCAGCCAGGTACGCCGAGGACTACCCGGGGCGGGTGCTGTGCGTCGAGTTCAATCGTCAGCGATTGGCGAGGGACTATCGACCGTTCGTCGAGCTCGAGACATCGACCGACGCAGTCACGCGCTACGTCGAACCCCTGGCGCTGGCGACGCTCTCGGAGCTGGCGTCGCTTAGAGGTTGAAGTCCCTCACGAGCTGTTGACATCGTTCCATGAGTTGGAGAGCAGGTTCAGCGAATCGGCCAGGAAGGCGGAGGTCGTAGCCATCGCGGTGGCGCGGGCCTGCCGCAGCTGGGCCTCGGTCATGGCGACCGCGATCAACTCCACCAGTGTCATCCCCGACTAATGATTGCCGTATGTGTTTCGCATTCCCGTCTCCATCCCACCGAAGCAGGTGGACGAAGATTACGAATCCGAACTCACCTCTTCATGGCGAGTTTCGTAACGATTGCGAAAGTCAACGCCGACAATCCGGATAGCCCGGAAGGCGCTCCGCAAGAATCGCCAGGGCCTCTGCGGGTCCGACCCGTTGGGCCACAACGCGGCCGTCGGGCCCCACGAGCAGGCTCGTGGGGAACTGCCGGACACGGAACATCCCGGTCAGCGCCCCATCGCGCCCGCCGGGGATCACGATCCAGTCGATGCCGTGGGTGGCGAGGTAGCGATCCAGCACGCCCGGTTCGTCGCCGACGTTAATCGAGACGATACGGAAGCCGTCGTCCCGGTAGGCCTCGGCCAACCCGACCCAACCCGCGACGTCGTCGACGCAGGGCTTGCACCAGGTTCCCCAGAAGTAGATGAGGGTCCACTCCCCTCGGGTGTCGAGGAACTCGAACGACTGGCCGGACCGTGTCGTTGCCGTGAAACCCGGGACCACGTCTCCCACCAGGAGCGGCGGCACGACGCCAGGATCCAGAGAACGCTCGCGAAAACGAAGCCGGTCCCCACGCCAGTTGGAGACGAACCCGTAGGCCCGGCCATCGACCCAGAGTGTCGCCCCCTCTACGACCACCGAGGGTTCCTCACCGATGACGTCCAGCCGGACGTCCACGCCACCGAAGCCGCTACCTGCCGTCGTCAGTTGGATCCGCAGCGGCCGACCGGCGATCCGGACCGAACCGGTTCGTCGGACCCGACGGAACAGGTCCCCCTGATCGCGCAGGCCCCCGTCTTCCCGCAGATCGATCTCGAACCGGAACGGGAGTCCCTTTCCGCGGGCTCCCTTTGACGTGGCACGCCCTTCGACCCTCAGCCTCTCACCCTGATCTCGGAGTTCCCTCCACTCGTCCTCGTCGAGAACACCATCGGCGTTCAGATCGATCGCCGCAGACCAGCCGCCGTCTTCAATGGGGCGCAGTAGCAGGACACGACGCACACCGGCGAGCTGAACGAGCGCGTAACGGTCCGGCCCTGTCGGCTCAGCCTCCGGATCTTTTAGGAACACGTAGCGTGGACGGCTGCCGTCTCTTACCAACTGAACCCGATACTCGGTCGCGTACGAGAGCCTGACGATCTCGTGACGCTCGATCAACTCGGGCGGCCCGAGACGGGAGGCGGCCAGACCGTTCGACACGGCCACCAGCCACAAGCATGCAAGAACTACAGTCCGCGCAACCATTCCGGTCGTAGGGGCACGGCCCCCTCCCGTGCACCATCGAGGACTGCCAACAGACGCTCACGGTCTCTCGGCAGGCGACCCGACAACGGCAGGTAGTTCGAGGCGTGGTTGGTACGAAAGATTGCGTCGGTCGGTCGCGCAATATCGATGAAGGCGTACAACTCCTCCAACAGACCCTCGAGACCAGGCAGGACGAACTTGCCCCGACGCTCAAGCTCAGCGATCGGGGTGCCGGGGACCACGGTGAGCGTCAACAACGAGACAAACCGAGGGTCCATGGCGCCGGCGAGACGTGCCGACTCCTGCGCGTGCGGTACGGACCGTTCGACTCCGCCTGCGCCAAGCAAGAAGATCGTCGACAGCCGCATTCCGGCGTCGTGGGCAGATCGCGCGGCCTCGACATGCTGGTCGTGAGTGGCACCCTTGGCAATCCGCTTCATGGTGACGTCGTCCCCCGACTCCGGCCCCACGTAGAGCAACGAGAGCCCCGCATCCCTTAGTCGCGTCATCTCTTCCGGCGACTTCTCGAGGATGTTGCGGGCCGTGGCGTAACACGACACCCGGCGCAATCTGGGAAACGAGGCGCGACAGCGTTCGAGGATCGGAAGCCAGTGACCCAGATCCATCGCCAGCGCATCGCCGTCCGCGACGAAGATCTTTGTGATGTCGACGCCAGCCTGGGCGGCAACCTGGTCCAGATGCTCCAGCGACTCCGCGAGAGGGCGAACGCGGAAGTCCTTGGCGCGATACATGTCGCAGTAGGTACAGGCGTTCCACGAACAACCGACGGTTGCCTGCAGGATCAACGCATCCGCTTCACTGGGCGGGCGATAGATGGTCCCCTCGTACAGCACCGGTGACGACTCAGCGCTCCACGATCTGAATGTTGTCCGGGAGATTGGGAACCATGCAGAGGAATTCGAAGGGTGCGTCAAGCACGGTGTAGTCGTGAGGAACACCCGCGGGGATAAACACGACCGTACCCTCCGACACCTCGAACGACTCCGTACCGATCGTGACGCGGGCGCGACCGCGAAGCACGTACTGCTCGTGTTCCACGGTGTTGGTGTGGAGCGGCATCCCGCCGCCGTCCCCCATGCTGAACCGTCGCATCGCGAAATGGGGCGCGCCGTCGGCGGCGCCCAGCAACGTCTGGGTGGTCGTAGCCGTTCCCGCACCGACGACAGTTGCGTCGACGTCGGAGGCTTTCTTGACTGCGTGACCGCTATCGTGACTCATCGGGCGATCCTCTCAGGCTTGTGCCAGACCCTCACGGATCGCGTAACGGGCAAGATCGACACGATCGTGGATGTCCAGCTTGTTCATCGCGTTCTGGGTGTGCATCTCGACGGTCTTGACGCTGACCTTGATCAATGCCGCGATCTCTTTCTTTGACATCCCACGTGCGATGTAACGGACCGTCTCCAACTCTCTTTGAGTCAAGGTACTTGCCTTCGTCCGTGTTCCATCGCCCAGGGACATCCCCGTCTCGTCGATCACCAGCCGTTCCTGGACTCGCGGGGAGAAGTACGCCATCCCTGACGCGGCCAGGCGAATGGCCTTCAGGACGATCTCCGGCGGCTCGTCCTTGGTGATGTAACCGGTACCCTCGGACTCGAGGGCGTCGGAGATGTACCGATCGTTGAAGAAGGCGCTCAGATAGAGAACACGGGTCTCGGGACACTGCTGACGTATCTGCCGCGCCGCACTGAAGCAGTGGGTCCCCGGCATGTCGATATCCATCAAGACGATATCCGGCTGCGACTCTCCCGCACGAACGATGGCGTCGTCACCGTTTGAAGCGGTTCCGACAATCTGGATATCTTGTTCGCGGGAGAGACGATCAACGAGCATTTCACGGACGAGCGAATGGTCGTCCACAAGCAACACGGCGATCGACTGTGTCATCGAGCTTGCCTCCTGCGTTGTTGACTCAGAGCCCCCGAACCATGACCCGATCTGGGAAATCGGGTGTCGCCACAAGAGAGTAGCACGCCGGAGTGGGGCGCTGCCCCGGGGCCCAATTCCGAGAAACTCGGGCTGTATTTGCCTGCTAGCCGTTTCCGGCGCAATAGTTAAACGAGGCCCTGAGGTGCCGTCGATCCGACGAGGATTCATGAGACTCCGCGTACTGACCTACAACATCCATCGGGCGATCGGCATGGACCGACGGTTTCGCCCGGAACGGATCGTACGCATCGTCGCGCACCATGACCCGGATGTGGTTCTGCTGCAGGAAGTCGACTGCGGCGTCCCACGCTCCAGAGAGATGGACATGGCACGGGAGCTGGCGGTCTCGTTGCGCTTTCCACACTACGTCGTCGGGCACAATCACGTTCTACGAAAGGGCCGCTACGGCAACGCGACCCTCAGTCGCCATCCCATCGAGCATGAACGGAACATTGACCTGACGGTCGGGGCGAAGAAGAAGCGTGGCTGCCAACATACCCGCATCCGGATGGACGGCGACGACGGGATCCCCCGACACGTGGACGTGTTCAACCTTCATCTCGGGTTATCGGCTCGTGAGCGTACACACCAGCTCGGGCTTCTTGCCGAGTCCGGCGAGTTCGCGGCCGTCGGCCACGATGGTGCGTGCCTCGTCGGTGGAGACTTCAACGATTGGCGGTCGCTCCTGCATCCCGTCCTGACCGGCAAGATGGCCATGGCCTCCGCGACGAGTCGGGCGGACGCTCCCTCCAGAGCCGTGGCGACCTATCCGTCGTTTTCTCCGACCGGGGGGCTCGACCGCATTTACTTTCGTGGGCCGCTGAAGTCCGTCTCGGTGACCCGCTGTCCCCTGCCGATCTCCCGTATCGCCAGCGATCACCTGCCGATCCTCGCCGATTTCCACCTGGACTGATCGCCGCGCCCGCTGCGGTGGGCTACACTGAGCTGCGGCGATCGGGAGTGATTCATGGGTCTTTCGGTGAGAATTCGTGCGGCCTGCCTATCGGCCGCCCTCCTGGCGATTCTGGGCTGTGGGGGGACCGAAGACGCTCCCGCCGGGTCCCAATCGACGCCGAGCGTCACCCGGTCGGCGGTCTTCGAGCGCGGTCCGTTCGAGCGATCCCTCCTCCTCACCGGGGAACTCGAGGCCGTTCGCTCCATCGAGGTCAAGTCGCCACAGACCGCCATGTTCCAGTTACGCATTCTGTTCATGGCGGACGAGGGCTCCACGGTCGAACCGGGGGATCCACTGATCGGATTCGACGACTCGTCACTGGCCGATCGTGTGCGTGTCCTCGAGGCAGAGATCCTCAACGCCGAGATCGCCATCCTCTCGTCGCACAACCAGCTGGCCAGCCAGCTGAAAGACCTCGAGATCGAGTTGGCGGAGAAGCAGTTCGAGCGCGATCGCGCGGCGCTGCTGGCGTCGATCGACCCGGAGGTGCTCTCGCGAAAAGAGTACAGCGAGCGGCAGTTGGCGTTCTCGAAGGCCGAGGAGTCGCTGGCCGAGACGCAAGAGCGATTGGCGTTGACGCAGGGACGCGGAACCACCCAGGCCGAGGTCCTGAGAATCGATCGCGAGAAGAAGAAGAAAGATCTGCGGACCGCCCGCAGTGATCTGTCCCTTCTGACGATTCAGGCGCCGGCAGCCGGGCTGGTCGTCTTCGCCACCCGGGACAGGACGACGACGAAGCACCAGGAGGGCGATTCCTGCTGGCCGGGCCAGGTCCTGGTGAGTCTGCCGGACCTGAGCGAGATGAAGGCGGTCTTTCTGGTCAACGAGGTCGATGCCCCGCAACTGGAAGTCGGGATGCCGATCGAGATCGACCTCGACGCTTTCCCCGGCCAAACGGTTTCCGGACAGATCGAACATATCCCCTCGATGGCCGTGCGTCGCAGTGACAGTTCGAAGATCGCCATCTTCCGCGTCGAGGCGACTCTCTCGGAGACCTGGAGTGACGGGATGATGAAGCCCGGCATGTCGGCCAGAGGCCGGGTCGTGCTCGATCGACATGCCGACGCTCCACTCGTCGCTCGTGGCTCGGTCGCGAGCGATGGAGAGACGTACTGGCTCTTCACGGCCTCGGGAAGAACGACGATCGATCCGATCGCACGCAATTCGACCCACTACCTGCTGACGGAGGATGCGTGGTCCCAGCTCACCGTCACGGCGCCTGAGGCCGGCGGAGCGACCGGCGTGAAGGATGCGGCGCCATGAGTCGCCGAAGCGCTCGCTATCTTGGTTTCACCGCCCTTGCGATCGTCATCCTCGTGGTCGTCGTCCTCGGGTCAAGGTCGAGCGAAGGTTCGCGATGGGCGCGGGTGGAGCGTGGTGACCTACCGCTCGTCGTCGAGGCGCCCGGGAAACTCGAGTCCAAGATCCATATCGAGATCGGACCCCCATCGGTGAGGGATGTCTGGCGGTACAACTTGACCTGGATGATTCCGGAAGGAAGCTGGGTCAAGGAAGGCGACGTCGTCGCTCGATTCGATGCGACGGATCTGGAAGATCGGCTGCGAATCGAGCGGGCGACGCTCGAGACCACACGACAGACAAAGGACAAGGAGCAACGGAACCTCGACGTCGCGCTGAGGGAATTGCGTCTTGACCTCGTTCGCGCCGAGGGCGAACTGAAACTGGTGGATCTCGATCTCTCAGTTCCGGAGAGCCTTGTCTCTTCTCTTGAAGTCCGCGAGAACGAGTTGCGAAGAGATCTGGCCCGGCGTCGCGTCGGGTTTCTGCAGGAGAAGATCGGCTTCGAACAGGAGTGGGTACGTTCATCCCTTCAGTTGCTCGACGCCAAACAGAAATTCAGCGAGGACCGCATCGCCTACTACGAGGAGGTCAGAGACAAATTCAACATCCCCTCCCCGGTCGGTGGCCTCGTCGTCTACATCCCTAAGCGGAACGGGGACCGCTGGGAGGTAGGCGAGGCCGTCTGGATGTTGGCCAAGATCATTCGTGTGGCTGACGTATCGACTCTCCAGGTCGAGTCCACCGTCCTCGAAGCAGATGCGGCCGCCGTCGCGCCCGGGCAGCCTGCTGAGATCAAGATCGACGCGATTCCCGGGATGGTCCTCTCCACCAGTGTCGGCAGCATCGGCAAGATCGTTCGAGAGCGCTCCATTCAGGATCGCAGCAAGATCTTCGATGCCATCCTCCCATTGCATGAGATCGACACCGAAGTCTTGCGACCCGGAATGGGCGTGACCGTTCGAGTCGAGACCCGTCGCGTCGTGGGACAACTCACGATTCCTCTTGCGGCGGTCCGCAAGGACGCGGATGGAACGTGGGTCGCCGTCGCACGATCGGGAGGCACCCGAAGGCAATCGATCGTTCTCGGCGAACGAGGCGCCGAGCGGGTCATCGTTCGCGAGGGCCTGAAGGAAGGCGATCGATTGCAATTGCCGGAACGCTCATGAATCTACGCTGCGCAGGTCTCCTGACCCTCGGGCTGCTGTTGATCGCCGGATGTGGCGATCCTCCCGTCGACGACACCGTCCTCATCGTGGCGGAGACGACGTCTATCCACCTGTACGTCCCGGCAGACGGCTATCTCGAAGCCACGGATGCTTCGCCGATCGCGGTCCCGCGAGTTCCGACCGGCGCGCTGCAGGTCAAGGATCTGGCGCGGGAGGGTACGTTGGTCAAGAAGGGCGATGTCGTCGTCACCTTCGACGACACGAAACTGAATATCGACCTGGAAAACCATCGGGCGTCGTTCGCGTCATCCGAGCAACGGCTGACGGGAAACGATCTCAACGCGGAAATCGCCGAGGGGACCCTGAGCGTGATGCGTGAGGTCGCAGAGCTCGAGCGCGACAACGTCTCTGCGTTTCAGATCGTGGACACGACGATCTACAGCAAGCAGGAGATGCTTGAAGACGAGGTTCGACTCGATGACGCCGAGGAGACGATCGTGTTTGCCGATGCAAGCATCCAGCTCCGGGGTGAGTTTTACGAGATCGAGGAACGGATCCTCGATGTGGAGAAAGAGCAGGTAAGCGGCAACATCAGCCGTGTCGAGACCAGTCTTGGCAACATGGTACTTCGCTCCCCGCTCTCGGGTCTGGTGCTCTATCGAAAGAACTGGCGAGGAGCCTCGGTCGGTGTGGGCGACTCGCTGTTCTCGGGAAATGTCATCATGTCGATCGTCGATCCGGACAGTGCCGCATTGACGGCATTCGTTGCGGAGCGTGACGCCGCCCGCATAGAGAAGGGTGCCGACGCAGAGGTACGCATCGACGCCCGCCCCGGACACGTGTTCGCAGGTAAGGTGGACCACGTCGCCGAGCTCTCCCGTCCCATCGAGCGAGGGTCTCCCGTCAAGTTCACGGAAATACGCGTCGCCCTGACCGACGTCCCCGCAGGTCTTCTGAAGCCCGGGATGAAGGGAACCGCGCAAGTCTCGGCCGGCCGCGTCGAGGATCGCATCGTCGTCCCGCGCGCGGCATTGCGCGGAGAGGGTGAACAACAGTTTGTCGTGGTAGCGGAGAACGGCCAATTTGTGCGTCGACCCGTGGTTCCCGGGACCGGTGATCGCGTTCGAGTGGTGATCGACGAGGGACTGGCCGCCGGCGAGCGCGTCGTCCTCGGTGATGTCGAACTCGCCCGCGACTCCGAGGATGCCTCCTCTTCGCCGGACGCAGGTTAGGGGGCCCGGCGAATGCACTTCCTCGAGTACCTGCGGACCGCAGGCGGAAACCTCGTCAGGCAGAAACTGCGTTCACTCCTGACCATGCTCGGGATGATCTTTGGCGTGGGTGCGGTAATTTCCATGTTGTCGATCGGGGCAGGTGCACAGGCCGAGGCCCTCGAGATGATCGACGCGATGGGCCTCCGGAACATCCTCATTCGCGAGAAGGCGGTCGACAACGAGGATCTATTCACGATCCGAGAGCGTAGTCAGGGCCTGAAGCGAACCGACATCGACAACATGCGGATGGTCGCCCGGGACATTACGCTTGCAAGCGCCCAGAAGAGAATCCGAGTCGATCGGGTCCTCTCGCCCCATGGCCGCAGCGAGGGGGCGGTTCTTGGAGTCGGCCGCAATTACTTCGAACTCTCGAACCTCTCGATCTCTCGGGGCACTCTCTTCGATGCCGATGAATCGGACGGCTTCCAGCGTGTCTGCGTCCTCGGGGATCGCGCTCGCGAGGAGCTGTTTGCCTTCGAGGACCCGATCGGCCGACCCGTAAAGATCAGCGATACGTGGTTTACGGTCGTCGGACTGCTCGCCCCGCAGATCCTCGCCAAGGACTCGTTCCAGGGTGTCGATCTCGACAGTGCGGACAACTCGGTCTTCATTCCCATCAGCACGGCTCTCAAGATGTACGAGCTTTCCACACTCTCGAGCGAACTCGACGAGATCGTGTTGCAGGTCGCCCACGGCGCATCGATCGAAAGCACCACCCGGATCATCGATGAGGTGCTTGAGGATCTCCATGGCGGCGAACGTGATTTCACGATCATCGTCCCGCAAGACCTTCTGGATCAGAGCCGCAGGACGCGACGGATCTTCAACATCGTCATGGGTGGGATCGCCGGGATCTCGTTGCTGGTCGGTGGGATCGGGATCATGAATATCATGATGGCCAGCGTTCTGGAGCGAACTCGGGAGATTGGCGTTCGCCGTGCCATCGGCGCTCGACGGCGCGACATCCTCTCGCAGTTCCTGTTTGAGGCGGTCCTCATCTCGTTGCTCGGCGGCATGCTGGGCGTGATCCTGGGGATCAGCATCGCTCAGGGCGTCTCCGCGTTATCGGACTGGTCCACGGTCGTGACCGGATTCTCGATCCTGCTGTCCTTCAGCTTCTCCGTCACGGTCGGGATCGTGTTCGGGACCTACCCGGCGGTCAATGCGGCCCGGCTGAACCCTATCGACGCGCTTGGCTACGAATAGCTGCGTTTTTGTCGCGGGCATTTTTTTTCCGGATTCGTCCGCTCCATGCGCGGTATATAAACGTTCGATAGCTCCTGGGGGGGTGAGATCATGGGACGATCAGCGTTTGTCGTCGCGGCTTGGTCAGTGTTCGCGCTGGCCTTCGTGGCTCTTGTGTCTCCCGCGTTGGCTCAGACCTACGTCGAAGACGCCGCGGCGACGAAATTCAATTTTGTCTCCGACTATGGCCCCACATTCCCGGCGCTCGCATCGACCGGCGCCGACCTGCTGCAGCGAAACATGGGGACGGGTCTGGCCGTCGGCGATGTGGATGGCGACGGCGATCTGGACGTCCTCATGCTCGACCAGCTCGGTCGCACCAACCGCCTGTTCGTCAACGAGTTGGACGTCGGTGCGAAGCGTTTCAAGGACGAGACCGTCAGTTCGGGGCTGGGAGATACGGGCCTCTCGCGGGTCGCTCAATTTGCCGACCTCGACAACGACGGCGATGTCGACCTGGTCCTCGTCAACGACGACGACGGCAGCGGTAGTTACCCGACAAGCAAGATCTACCGAAACGACGGCACCGGAGTCTTTACCGACGTCACGGCCGGTTCGGGGTTCGACCCGGTCGGTTATTTTCGATGCGGTTTATCGATCGCCGACTTCGACGGCGATGGCCTCCTCGATCTCTACGTTCCGGCCTGGACCCGCGAGGTCGGCTCCGGCTCCCCGGAGTTTGACGCGTGGAACCGTGTCTACCTGAACCTTGGGAGTTTGCAGTTCGAGGACGTGACCGCGACCAACATTCCGCTGTTCGCGCGGGACAGTTTCGGGGCGGTCATCGCCAATTTTGACGGAAACCTCGATCCGGACATCTTCGTCGCCGTCGATCATACGGCCGACGCCTACTACAACAACGTCGGGGGGCGCTTCTTCGATCGGTCGATGGCGGTCGGGGCGACTCACACCGGAAACGACATGGGTCTTGCGGTCGGAGACATCGACAACGACCTGGACCTCGATGTCTTCGCCAGCAATATTACGGACCCGGATCTCTATTTCGGCACCACCCAGTTCAATGCCATGAACGTCAACGAGTTCGCGGCCACCGGGACCGTCTATTTCAACGACGAGGCCGGCGCGCGGGGCGTCGCCGACACCTACTGGGGGTGGGGCGCGGACTTCACGGATGCGGACAACGACGGTGACCTGGACCTCGTCGTCGTGTCGGGCTTCCAGCAGTTCATCGCTCTTGTCGGCCTACCCAACTCGGCACTCCTGGACACCCCGTCCGTCTTCTTCCGCAACAACGGGTCGGGTCAGTTCACCCGGGACGACGGCGTGGGTCTCCTGGCACCGGATGATTCCAGAGCGTTGATCGCGTTCGACTACGACCGGGACGGTGACGAGGATCTCGTCGTCGGCAACCTGCTCGATCCCTCAAGGCTGTACGAGAACACGAGCGGACAGTCCAACAACTACCTGTCCGTCCGGCTCGTTCAGCGTCCGGGATTGAATCGTGACGGCGTGGGAGCGCGCCTGCTGGCCACCATCGGTGGGACCACCCATCGTCGCGACATCGTTTCCGGCGAGAGCTATCTCTCGGGCAATGCAGCGGAGGCGCACTTCGGCCTCGGCTCGTCATCGACGGTCTCTCCGCTGGTCATCCGCTGGACCGACGGGACGGAGAGCACACTCCTGAATGTCGCCGCCAACCAACTTCTGACGGTCTCCCAGGGTGGCGTCGATGGAGATCTCGACGGCGTCGGCGACGCCGTCGACTGCGCGGTGGCGGATCCCGCCATCTGGAGTCAGCCGCCGGAGCCCGTGAAACTGCGAGTCGAGTCTGCGTCACCGACCGGGTTTGCCTGGCGGCAGCCCGTCGATTCCGGAACGACGACCCCGACCTACGACCTGCTTCGCTCCGGCAGCGCGACGGACTGGAGTGGGTCGACCTGTGTCGAGGACGGGACCTCCGCCATCACGGCAAGCGACGGTTCCGTTCCCGCTTCGATCTACTACTACCTGGTCCGGATTCGATCGACCTGCGGATCCCTGGTCGGGCCGGCAACAGCCGGCTCCAGGGTGGTTCCGGCCTGTAGCTAGTCGTCCGACTCGGCCCCTGCGGAGGAACCGGTCCGTCGTGCGGACGCCGAACCCTGCGGCGGGTACTCGGCGGATCCGTCGAGGGCGTCGACCATCGATTCGCTCAGATCGGGGAACGGCAGCTCACTGCGGTCCCGCCACGCGGCGACGGTTTGTTCCGCAGCCGCCGTGCGCTCGCCATCCAGTCCGTCGTCTCGACCGAGATAAAGGGTCTGCGACGGGAAAGCGAAGCCCGTCCCACTCTGATTGACGACGTCGATGAAGCGCAGATAGATATCCTCACGGATCGCAAGAAACTCTGCATAGTCCGTCGTCTTGACGTAGGTCAGGACGTCGATATCCAGCGAACTGGCGCCGAACCCGGCAAAGCGAACGCGGGCGGGGTCGTTGGTCACCTGCGGATGGGACACCAACACCTTCCGCAGCTCGGCAAGCACCCATCGCATCTGGTCGGGCGACGTCCCGTAGAGTAACCCCAACGTGGTGCTCAGCTTGATCCGATCCCGCGCGGCGAAGTTCTCCAGATGCAGCTCGGAGAAAGACGAATTGGGGACGGACACCCGGGTACGATCGAGCGTCCTGATCCGTGTCGAACGCAGACCGATCTCCTCAACCGTTCCCGTACGGCCATCACCGAATCGACAGTAGTCCCCGACCCTGATCGGCTGATCCGCGAGGATCGTCACACCGCCGAATAGATTTTCGATCGTCTTCTGGGCGGCCAGGGCCACGGCAAGGCCACCCACTCCAAGACCCGCAAGTAGGCCGGTAATCTCGAAGCCGAGATTCTGAATGACACCGATGAACGCCAACGCGATGACGAACGTCTTGACGACCCGTCGCCCCATCGGGAGCGCGGCAATTGCGGAGCGGCGCTGTTGTCGTGCCAGACGCCGACGAACCATGATCTCTGCGATGTCGACGATACGGAGAGCGATCCAGGCGATAGCCAGCAGCGCCAACGCCTTGGCGATACTGGTCACGGTCGCCTGCGCCGGCACCTTCAGCCGAAGAAACAGATTGCTCCCCAGCACCAACAGGCCCGCGGCGGTCAGCAGTCGCACGGGCGCCATCAGGCGCTCCGCCATCTGATCATCGAGGTCGGTCGCGGTCCTGGAGGTCAGCAGGCGCACGAACACCGCGACGATACGGACTCCCAACCAGGCGACGACCCAGGCCAGCAGGACAAGAATCAGCAGCCCGCCCCACTGCCAGAGTTCGATCTCCAGAATCTGCATCTCGAACATGAACGGTGGCAGGACCTCCGCCAGCGGACCGTCGCCATGAGAGTCGTAGAGACTCGGAACGCGCTCTACCGTACTGCGGGCAAACTTCCAGGTCTGCCCACCGCTGTCCAGCGGGATCCGTTGCAGGAAGAACTCGACATCACCTTCGCCACGAAGGCGCTCCAGGTCCGGCGGAAGACCGTCCTCCAGATCGCCCGTCGGCTGATCCGAGATCTGCTCGTAGTGGATCCAGAGGACACGATCGAGAACCGACTTGAGTCGCCGCGCCAGCTTCGGCCCGTTCGCGTCGGGTTGGGAGCGGAGATCGAGCATCGTCGCCGCACGCTCGTAGTCCCCTGTCCGCGCCGCGTCGATGTACGTGCGCACCGCCGAGACCGGCGTTCCGCCGTCATCTTCCCCTGCAGCCGGCGGCGATACCGGCGGCTCGGTGGATGCAATCAACGGGAGTGTGGCGGCGAACAGCAACCCGACAACGAGCCCGCAGGCGATTCGACGCATCATGAACTCCCCGGGACTCGTCGACTCCAACGATCGGCGATGGACTCCAGTCGGGCCAGGTACTCGTCCGCGAACTGAAAGTCCTCGCGTTCGATCAGGTCACGTGTCCGCCTCAATGACGTGGTCGGGTCCACGCCCTGAGGGTTGTAGCCACGTTGATCCGACTGATCGATGATCAATAACGCATAGAACGACACCAGCGCCTCGGTCCGCGGCGAGCGGCGCTGCAGGAGGCTGCGACCGCCGAAAGTTTGAAAGACGTACGCCGCGTACGAGTAAAGCGACTCATCGGTCAGCGATGTCTTTCCGGACCGTACGCACGTTTCACGGCTGGCGGCCCAACGCCAGAGCGTCATCGACAACGGCTCGATCAGATACGCCTCCTCGCGTAGAACCCGTCGTGTGGCGGTCAGCGACTTGCCCTCGACACTACGTGAGAGATGGAAGATATTCGCCAGCAGCTGGGCGTGACGCTTGATCTCCCCTTCCGAATCCGGTGGATGGGCGGCCAACGACTCGGCGACCTCCTCGAGGAGCCCGCAGCTGCCACCCACCCTTCGGTCGTCGCCGCGGTACGACCGACGGTCGATCACGGCGCAGACTCTGGAGAGATCCAGGTCGATCTCGGCACATGCGGTGGGTTCGTCGAAGTCATCGGGCCAGCGCGGTTCGTGCCCCAGGAGTGTCTCCCAGTGGCTGACCCGGTTCGCCGCCTCCGCCTCCAGCGCCTCGCCGGCCGAGGCATCGACGGTGGTTTCTCCGGCATCTGCGCCTTCCGCCTGGTCGGGGGGCGCGGTCGGCCACCACACGAACGCGGCGACGGCGATCCCGATAACGAGGGCTGCCACCCAGAGGACGGGAACAAGGGAAGACGAAGCGCGTGGTTCCATGATTCCAAGGCTATCAGGCAATCGGGACCCGATACCATCCGATTTGCGGCCACCTCACCCGAAATGGGGTCGGATGGCGTCGAGAATCCCCGCTTTGGCGGCCCACGACGGGAACGTTTCTTGCTCTCCGTCGTTGGGATAGGATCGTCAACAGGCGGACCTCCCGAGGGACGGTCACGCGGGGGAATCACATGGAAAAGCTCCGGCGGCTCGGCGTCGCACTCGTCGTGCTCATCGCGTGCGTTCTCTGCCTGTCCGATGGCATCACCCGGGCCGAGGAGACCCTCACCGTCCAGGGCCGGGTCACCGACCGCGATGGCCAACCCATCGCCGAGGCTTCGGTCGAACTCCGACCGATCCGCTCGAGCCTGGCCCGCCTCTCGTCCACCGATGACCGCGACGACGCGGCCGCGCGAACACGAAGCGATGAGGGCGGCTGGTTCCGTCTCGAGGCTCCGGCACCGGGGATGTGGGGCGTCGAGATCCACGCAGCCGGTTTTGTCAGCCGTGAAGCCCTGCTTCAGCCACTGGTCGAACCGATCAACCTTCCCGACGTGCGTCTTCGCCAGGAGCGTGCGCTGTCGGTCCTGATCGTCGATGACGGCGGCACCGCGGTCCCCTCGGCGCGGGTCATCGCCCACCCGGAACGATCGCGGTTTGGCGGGAGTCTCTGGAGACGACCTCTCAGGGAGTGCACGACCGACGACAGCGGTCGTTGTCGTCTTCCCCGCGACACTCACGAACGAATCAATCTCTCGGCGTCCGACGACTCGGGTCGCTACGCCGAGTTGGAGAGTGTGAGCGGTGCCTCCGCACGGATCGTCGTGCCGACGGGCAAGGCGGTCACCGTCGCCGGACGTACGGCCGAGGGGCAACCACGTCCGGGTATGGTGGCGTCCGTGGGCAGCTGGGCGCATCCGATGGGCGTCACCGATGAAGACGGGCAGCTGTCACTTAACGTGCCCAACGCATCCGAACTGTCCGTCACGCTGGTCGACGATGCCGGCCGGACGGTCTCGAAGACGATCCAGGGCGGCAAGGAGTTCGATAAGGTTGTGACTCTGGCCTTCCCGGAAGCCTCCCGTGCGACCGGTCGGCTCATCGCGTCGGACTCGCGACGGGGTGTCGGCGGGGCCATCGTCTGGGACTCACGAAACCCGAGCCTGTACACCGTCGCCGACGGAAACGGCTCGTTTGCCGTGGACTGTTCGATCGGAGACCGCCTCAACCTCCGTGGCGGCGCGCCGGGCTACCTCCCCTCTCGATCTGCGGACCTGACCGTCGGCGCGTTGGGCCAGCAGCCGCCGACGCTTGTCCTGCAACCGGCAGCTGCCATCGAGGGCAACGTGACAAACGCCGACGGCGACGCCGTTGCCGGCGCAGAGATAACCCTGGAAGAAAAGCACGTCGGGGGTTCGTTCCGGATAGAGATCGGTGGGCCGGAGGTCAAGGCCCGAACGAAGACCCGTGAAGACGGCAGCTACCGATTGAGTCCGATCGATCCGGAACGACGCTGGCAGATCGATGTCGCCGCCGAGGGCTACGCGCCGCTCCGCCACGGGTTGGGAACCCTTCGTCCACGGAAGACCACCCCGTCGGTCGACATCACACTCGAGCCCGGCGCGACCGTGATCGGCCGTCTCGTGGACACGGACGGTATCCCGCTGGATGCCGGAAGCGTCTCCCTGGCGAAGGCCACCCGCGGTGGCGGCGGACCGATGATGGTGATGGAGCCCGGTGACGGGAAGACCGCGGCGGAATCCGAATCGGACCTCGAGGGATCGTTCCAGTTGACCGGGATCCCCACGGGGAAGTTTGACCTCAAGGCATCGCGACCCGGTTTTGCCTCGCGAGACCTCCCCGGACTGGAGGTTCTCGAAACCGGCGAACAGATCGATGTCGGCGACTTCATCCTCGAACCCGGCGAGACGATCCAGGGTCGGGTGATCGACTCCGACGGTGTCGCCGTCGAGGGGGCCACGATCGCGGTCGGAGGTGGCGGGATGCGGATGATGATCGGCGGCCCCGGTGACTTCGAAGAACAGGAACCCGATGCCATCACCGACGTCAACGGCTGGTTTTCGGCGGAGGACCTGAACCCGAAGTCCAGCCCCGCGCTAACGGTCTCGCGGGCCGGGTTCATCACCCATTCGAGCGGCAGCAACCCGCTTCCACAGGTCGAGCCCCTGGAGATCACTCTGGAGCCTTCATCGGATATCGGCGGGAAGATCGTCGATGACAACGACGAGGCGATCCCCGGCGCAACGGTCAATCTGTCGCGAACGAGAACGATGCAGATGGGTGGCAACACCATGATGATGCAGATGATGATGGACACGACCACCGATTCAGCCGGTGAGTTCCTGTTCGAGAACGAAGAGCCGGGCACCGTCTCGATCTCGTCTTCGTCCGCGGGTTTTCAGGAGGCCAAGCGAGACAACCTCGAAGTCCCCAAGGGTGAGGACCTGCTCGACATCAAGTTGACCCTGACGCCCGGGGCCATCCTCCAGGGCAAGGTCATGACACCCGACGGCCGACCGGCAATCGGAGCAGAGGTCAAGAAGGTCGGCAGCGACGACGAGCGTCGCTTCATGCCGGGGAATCCCGTCGATGGAAGTGGAAGTTACCGTCTCGAGGGTCTGACATCCGGCACGATCTCCGTCGAGGCCACAAGCCCCGACTATCCACGAGTCGTCCGTGACATCCAGCTGGAAGACGGTCTCAACACGCTGGACCTCGAGTTTCAGGGTGGGCAGGGCGTCCGCGGCGAGGTCATCGACGACAGTGGCAAGCCGATCCCCGACGCGTCCGTTCGTCTTGCGACACTCGGGAGCTTCTGGGGCGGCCCCGAGACGTTGAGCGACGGCTCCGGTCGATTCGAACTGCCGGGCGTTCAGTCCGGCGAATACCGTTTGTTCGTCAGCGCCGAAGGTTATGCACCGGAGCCCGGCGGGCAGACAATCGTGGTCGAAGAGCAACCGATCGACGGCATTCAGGTTGTGTTGGATGCCGGCGCTCTCATCGAGGGGCGGATCGTCGGTGTCGCCGAAGCGGACCTACCACGGGTCTCTGTCCGGGCGGAGGGAACCGGCTTCGGCGGTTTCGGTGGCAACGCCGTTGACTACGAGGGTCGGTTTCGCCTGGAGCATCTTGCTCCGGGGACCTACGACGTCGTCGCCAAGCTCTCTCAGAGCGGGCGCCAGGCGCGCGAGCGGGTTGTGCTCGAACCGGGACAACCCTCGGCGCAGGTCGAGCTGGTGTTCGGCGGCGGCCTGACACTCTCGGGGCAGGCGCTGCAGTCCGACGTCCCGATTCGTAACGCCTCGATCTACGTCAGCTCACAGGGGACCAACACGGATGGTGACGGCCCCACCGACGCCGAGGGCCGCTTCTCGATCGACGGCCTCGAGGCCGGTGTCTACCGCGTCCAACTTCAGGACTTCCGTAGCGGATTGAGTTACAGCGAAGAGGTGGAGGTCACCTCCAATCGCGAAATCACGCTGAACGTTCCGAGCGGTGAGATCGTCGGACGTGTCACCGACGGCGGCGATCGCCGTGCGCTCGCTGGTGTAACGGTGACGCTCGAGGCTCCGGACGATGCCGGCCGATCCCCGTTCGCCAGCCACACCGCGACCAGCGATATCGACGGCAAATTCAGAGTTCTGGATGTCGGGGACGGCAACTGGACGCTACACGCACGCAAGAAGGGCTACAGCGCCCAGCAACAACAGGTCCAGGTTCAGTCGGGGCGCGGCCCCGAGAACCTTCGGCTGACGATGGATCCGACCGAGGGCATGACGCTCGAGACCCGTCTTCCCAACGGTCGGCCACCGGCCGAGGTCGACGTCGCCGTCATGACACCGTCCGGTGTCGCGCTCGTCCGAGACACCCTGGCAACCGGCGAGAACGGACGGGTACGTCTGACGACGGTGCCTCCCGGCGAGTGGGATGCGCTCGTTCAGGCGGGTGGCTCGGCCACGACCCGGGTACGGGCCCAATCGTCCGGCGCGACGACCGCCGTCAGCCTTCAACCGGCCTGCGAACTGGAAGTGGTAATCCCCGAACTGGGGCCCGGCGGGGCTCCGGCGACGATGACGATCACGGACAGCCGGGGACAGCCCTATCGAGCCCTCGGCTGGGGTGCCCAGCCGAGATCGGAATGGACGCTGTACTCCGGTCGAGGACGCCTGCGTCAGCTACCACCCGGCAGCTGGACGGTGCAGGTGCGCTCCGGCGACTCCAGCTGGCAGGGACAGGCAACGACCACGCCCGGGCAGCCGACGACGCTCACTCTCGAGTGACGTCGTCGCCCTCCCGGGGGCCAGGCCGAAGAACCGACAGGTAGTCGCGAAATTCTTGCCGAGCCGCGATAAACTCGGCTCGGTCCAGTTGTAGTTCGGCGCTGATCTGCTTGATGGTCTGATCCTCGACGGTCGACACGTCGTGGTCGGCGGCAGAGATGGCGAACAGGCTCCGCAGCAGGGCACGTTTCTGACTCAGGTTGGCAAGTCGGTTGAACTCACGAGTGACGACGAAGTTCTCGGTTCCACCGAACAGGAGGTTCTGCGTCTTGGCCATCTGCACGACGACGATCGCCTGTCGTTCATCGAGCCCGGCATGCTCGATCAGCATACGCTCCATTCCCGAGGACTCGTCGGAGCAGATCTCTCGATCCGCGTACGCCACACGGGAAAGGATGTACGCGAATGCCGCCGTGAATCGGGCACGGTCCGGATCCATCTCGTCGAGCTGGGCCACGATCTTGCGGACGGAATCGGTCTCTGGGCCGGTGTCCGGCGTTTCGCTCTTTCCGAGCCCCAGAAAATTCAGAATCGACATCGGACATTCTCCTTCGCCGACGATCCGGCATGCCGGCTGGGCGTGACTCGATGGATCGTCGCGCCGGCATCCTCGCACATCTGACGTCGCTGCCGACAACCGTCGACGGTCGACCCGACACCCAGTCGTTCCTTACGTGGCTCCGGCGATCCGGTTTCGCGTCGTGGCAGATCCTACCTGTGGGGCCGGTCCACCACCATCGATCCCCCTATGCGTCCCCGTCGTCGTTTGCGGGAGATCTCTCCCTCATCGATCGACGAGACGATCGGCCTCCGGGTCCGCGACGACTGGCGCAATTCGCCAGGTCGACCCAGCAACGCCCGTGGCTTGAGGATTGGGTGCTCTACGCGGCGTTGCGTGGAAAGCTGCGACGACCCTGGTACCGCTGGCCCGTCGCCCTGCGTCGCCGACAACCCGCTGCCCTGCGCGATGCGATGGTCTCTCTACGGGACTCCATCGATCTCGAACGTCGCATCCAGTGTCGTTTCGCGGACGGCTGGTCGAGGTTTCGACGTCGCGCAGCTCGGGCTGACATCGAGCTTGTCGGGGATCTCCCCTTCTACCCGGCTCTCGACAGCGCGGACGTCTGGGGGCGGCCGAACCTGTTCCACATGGATGCCGACGGCACGATCGAACTGGAGGCCGGCGTGCCCCCGGACTATTTTTCTCGTCGTGGTCAACGATGGCAGGCCCCCCTCTACCGTTGGGAGGCGGACGATCGCTCGAACGAGTCTCTCTGGCGAGCAAGAATCGATACG
>JAOTYK010000027.1 GCA_029861955.1 Acidobacteriota bacterium | reverse complement strand
CTCGTCGAATCGGCCGAACGCGGAAAGCACCCCGTTGGTATCGTATTCAACCAATCGCCTGCGGGGGGCGACTCCGTAGATGTCGTAGAGCGTCTCGATGCGAGTTGCGTTCTCGGAGAATCGATGGGCGAGGTCGAGGGTCGTCGTCGGTCCGTGAGCGGGAATCGTCGGCCTTGGCATGCCGACCGGATCAACCGCCCACTCCGCCCGTGGTCCTGCGGCACGCCCACCGGCCGCGGACGCCGCTGCGAGACTCGCCGGGAGCACCGCCGAGGCTCCCGACGTAGCGCCGAACCCCAGTTTCCGCCCTTCCGCCCGGGCCAGCGCGCTCTTCATATCCAGGTCGAGTCCACCGATCGCGACGCTGTAGACCCGAATCCCCTCGCCGGCGCGGACCCGTGGCGCAACACGCTCACGGACATCGTCGCCGGGAGTACCGATCACGGTTTTATGCATTCGCAAACGCTCGGCGCCGAACGCGAGCTGGTCGGCGGCGCTGGCCGACAACAGGCTGCGATCCCTGCCTTCGATCGTCGCCATGAACTGCCTGGACTCCGGTTGATCCGGATCCAGAGCCGCGATCGCCCGTTCAAGGCGTGCATGGGCCGGACCGGGACGATCAGTGGGGTTCAGTCGATCGAGGGCCTCTCCGAATGGAACACGATCGAACACATCCACAGCAACCTTCGAACCGGCGGCCGGGAGTGCCGTGAACGTCAACAACTGTGGGTAGGTGCGTGGCGTGGACATGCCCGGAAGCTCGGCGTTGAGCAGGACGTCGAGATCGGGAATCGTGAGCCCCTCGAGTTGCGCCTGACGCAACCACGTGAACAACGAGAGGAGACGTACGACCTGATCCAGATCGCGGAGTTCGGGAAACACCTGTGCGAGACGGTCGTAGTCCGCGTTGATGCCGCCGACGGTTGCGGCGGTCCATGGTGGAACGCCTCCCCCTCCGCCATCTCCAACCCTCTCCGACGCGGCGGCCATTCGCGGGCGCCGCATGGCGAGCACGTCCCCCTCTGCGGCAACCGTCAGGTCGACGGTATCCGGATAGAACCAGAGACGGGTCTGTTGCGCGCCGACGCTGGCGGAATCGGCATCTGCCGAGAACCGTTCGATGTGAGTCTGGAACCCATCCACCACACGACGCACGGACTCACGAAGATCGTCGCCCTCTCGAATTCCAAGTCCCAGACTGAAGGTCTTGAATCGAATATCGCAGAGGAGACTGACCCAGCCGAGACGCGTATCCCGCAGGCGGCCACCGTAGTTGACCAGCGCCGCCTGGGGAGAGAAACCGCGATCGAGACTCATGTAGGGCTCGGCGAGTCCGCCATGAAAGATCGCGCGATAGGCGACCGCGAGATCCGCAAGGGTGAGCGGTGTTCCCAGCATGGTCGCGCGCTCTGCCGTCTGGCTGCCGAACAGCCGCAGGCCTCCATCCGGCTCCAGCCGCGCACCCTCGAGCTGCAGGCCGCTCGCAAGGAACCGTTCCAACTCGGTCAGGCCCAGGGGCGGGCGCCGACCGTCCGGCGCCACAGCCGCAACCGTCGTCGCAAACGGCTCGCGCCCGAGGACGAATTGCGATCGTTCGGGGGAGTGACGGTAGACGTAACTACTTACCTGCAGTTCGACGGGCGAATCTCCACCCAACCGACGCTGTTCGGCGGCAGCGATGTGCCGAACGATGGGCCATGCCTTGCGATAGGCGGCCTCCGCCTCGATCGAACTCGACTCTTGCGGCGCGCCCCGGCCCGGGTAACGCGTTTCGCCGTTGTCCGCCGGCAGAACCAGACGCAGCCGACCCGAGCCGTTACTCTCCACCACGAGTTGACGCGAGCGCAGGAGTTCGACCCACGCCGGCTGTCGTTCGCCCGGCAGCCACAGAGAGCCCAACTCCACCCAGCCGATTGCTGACCCGCGTTGCGGATCGAGAGAGTCCAGGGTGTCGGACAGAATAAAAGCGTAGGGCTCGAGTAGCCGATCCAGGAGGACGTGCCTGAGTCGGTCCCCGGGACGCTCCCCCGCCGCGGGAAGGGGTCGGCCCTGCAACTTGGCGAGGAGATCCTCGACCGACTCCCCCGAGTGACTCAACTGACGAGAGTCAACCAGTGCCGAGTAATCGATGGGTATCCAGTCGGGACGATCCTGGGCGACCGTCGACGACGCTGCCATCGTCATCAGGCAGACGAGCAGGAAGCGGAGAGCTCGCGACGTCACGATTTCTTGTCCAGTTCGGTCTGACGCCAGAACTGGATCAGACCCCAGAAATGCTCATCGAAACGATCGTGCTCGTTCTCGGGAAACAACGCCTCGACTTTTTCCCGAACGGCGTTACGAGCGACGTCGGTCTGGAAGAAATCCAGCGCGACCTCATCGAAATGGGGCAGGTGCTCCCCACAGAAGTCCTCGAAACGCTTCGTATCAAGACGCTCCTCGGCGATGGCGGCATAGCGGCGGACCCGTTCTCTGTACGGAAGGTCTTCTTGTCGGATCTTCTCGAAAGGCGCCCAGTCCAGGTTCTGGTGCATCTTGCGATTCGTTGCGGCGCAGTACAGCGCCCAGCGAACCTGCGCCATCACCACCCAGGGGAAGTGGTAGTGCAGTGAGGTCACCTGCGAGTCCGGACAGGGGTTGGCGAAATCGATCGGGTAGAAGACATCTTCCTGTCTGAGACACTCGCACGAATTGAAGTCCCAGCCGAAGTAGGAATTGATCGTCAGCGTGATATCACGCAAGAGCGAATGCTCCTCGGAGGTCACGACATCGAAGTCGACCTTGTAGCGGTCGTGAAGCGGCGCAGCGGGGTCGTAGCGGATCACGCGGGTCTGCGGACCGATACCCACGATTCGGACAAAGAGATCGAACGGATCCACGGCCGACTGCAGGTGCATGACCCGGGTGCCGCTCTCCTCGTAGGCATCCTTCAACTTCTCGGCGTTATCGATCCGACTGACACCGACCCACGCGCCACCGTCATACGGCTTCATGAACATCGGGTATTCGAGCTTGGTACCGATCTCGTCCAGATCGAAGAGACGTGCGTAGTTCTTGAGTGTGGGTTCGAGATCGTCGGAAGGGAGGTGTTCTTTGGGGGGCACCAGCCAGGTTCTCGGAACCGGGAGGCCGAGATGCATCATCGCCGCGTAGGTCGTCGCCTTCTCCATCGACTGCACGGACCACGGATTGTTGAAGACGTACAGGTCGTCCATGATGATCGACTTCTTGATCCACTCGCGACTGGTGTTGAACCAGTGCGTCAGCCGGTCGACGACGACGGAATAGTCGCAGGGCTGCTGAAGATCGAACGGTTCGATGGTCACCCGTTCGACCTCGAATCGAAGGCTGTCCTTGCCACTGGGAACCGTCAGGTCGAGACGACGAACGAGTTCCTCGAAGCAGACGGGCCAACAGATGTCCGCCCCGAGCGAAAGGCCGATCTTCTTCGTGATTACCGCCATCGCCTACTCCTTCGGCCCGCAGCCGTCGCAACAATCTACTCGTAAACCATCCATAGTGGGCCGGGAAACAGCCAGGACAATCCCTCCCGCAGATGATCCCGCCAGTTGTCCCAGTTGTGCCCGTCCCTGGACTCACGGTAGCGGAGATCGATCCCGAGAGCCTGAATCCTCGGAACCATCGAACGATTCTCGTAGATCAGCGACTCGTACATCCCACAGGTCATGAACATCCGCTCGCAGGGCCGGCCGGGGTTCTCGCGGAATTCGTTGACAAACTCCACGACGGGATCGAACAGCGGCCCCCGAAGATGCTCGCCGATATCCGTGAACGCAAACGACCCCGACTGGAGAAGAAGCTTGCCGAACGCTCCGGGGTAGCGCCAGGCCGTCGAGAGCGCAGCGACCGCTCCGAAGCTGGCGCCGACCAGCGCGCGGGTGGACGGGTCCGGGTCGATCGGGAACCGATGCTCGAGCTGTGGGAGCAGCTCTTCAACGACGAAGCGGGCATGCCGCGGGTCCGCCGCGTACTCGTTCAGTCGATCGCGAGATTGGATCAAGACGGCGATGACCGGCGGAATCTCCAGTCGATGGATCAGGTTGTCCAGCACGGTCTTCATTGCTGCGAATCGGACATACTCGGGGCCGTCGTGAACCACGAGCAAAGGGTATCGACGTCGTTTTCGAAAACGCGGTGGCAGGTAGACCTGTGCACGTTGCATCCGACCCAGGGCCTCGCTGCGAAACTGCGCCGTCCGCACGATCCCCGGTCGCGCCTCGGGGTCCGGATGGACCCAGTCGGGAACGACGTAGCCATGGGCCTGGCAGACGGAGTTTGCGCCGAAGGGGTCCCGCGCGAGGCTGGGGTTGTAGGGATCCAACATCAACGTGTGGTCGTCACCCTGGACCCGCTCGATCTTGTATTCGAATCGTGATCCCGCGGGGATGTCCAACGTCAGATGCCAGAGACCGGTGTCATGAATCTGTTCGAACGGCTGGCTTGACGGAAGTCCGAAGATCCAGTTTCGCAACAAGACCGCGTCCGCCGCTCCGAAGAACAGGAAAGTGACCGAGTTTTCGTCGGCGTGCGGGATGGTCTCGCGTTCGATGAACCGCCCGATCGACTCGCGTGTGAGGTCCCCTGCGTCGACGAATTCCTTCAACCACAGAGACTTCATGACCCGACCTCGCGGAGATCGCCCTCGGGGTGGAGGATCCTCGCTCCGGACACGACATTCCAGCCGCCGTTCTCACGATCCACCCGACCGCCGTCGTCGAACGCCACGGAGAGATCGGGTGTAAACCGTCTAGCGAACAGACCGACGCGAACGGGATCGTCGAGACGAAGACGTCGAGCGGCGTGCGGAAGGGGGACGAGCCCACCGTAGATCCCGAGGCCCTGATCGAACACCTCGGGATTGCCGGGGCCCTGGGGCGGGTGATCGTGAAAGAGGACGATTCGTGCGCCGAGGGCCATGGCCCCCGCGGACCAGGCGAGGATCGTATGCTGCTTCAACGTATCCTTCGGGATGAGGAGACGCATCCTCGTCAACAAGACGGCAACGTGACCGCCCGCGATTCCCAGCGCCGCGCAGTCACGCAACGCGCGTCGGATCTCTCGTCGATGTCGCGCCACTTCCGGACGATCGCCGGGGTTCCAGCGACTCTCGAACTCGTCATGCACCTCCGTCAAAGCGACGAGGTGCTGACGATCGAGTTCACGCACCGCGTGGATCGCCGCTCGCTGATGGAAACGGTGCGCGTCGGATTGCGGGGTCTCCTGCAACTCCCGCGCAGCGTCGAGCCCGTGATTCAAACGCTGACGGTAGTAGCGTTGCAATTCACGGAGTTGGGCCTGGCGTTCTTGAAGCGCCGTTGCCAGCTCCGGGTCCCGGCGAAGCACCCGCTCTGTGCGGGCGTAGAGCCTCAGGTTCACAACCTCGCGGCCGACGTGCTCACGCAGTTCGTCGACTTCGGACTCTCGCTCCTGCCAACCCGCCGAGATGAGGGCGAGGGCCCCCTCGCCATCGAGAGCATCGAGTGCTGGGCCCACCGTGGGTTGGAACCGCTGGGGACCAAGAAGGCTTAACGCGGGCATGAGGCAAAAAGCCTAGCAGGCGTCAGGTGGATTGCGCACTCCCCATGGAAACTCGGCCGCGAGACCGTCGGTTCCGGGAGGGAATGGCCGACGGCCTCGCGGCCTGCCTTGGGGACGTTGGATGGACCCGTGCCCGGGATCCTTGCAGATCAGTCTCGGGCCGCGGCCAGATAGATCTCCTCGGTCGTCACACGTGGAGTCGCCGGAACCGGCCGGCTCTTGCGACGCGGCGGTGCCGGTCGGAAGGTGTCCATGCCGTCTCCGCCGGGGACGGCGAACGCTGTGAGGTGGAGTCGGCCCAGAATGTCGCGGGAGAAGGTAAAGAACGGGACGAGGGACGTATCCGACTCGCTGCTGCCTCGCTGACTCATCATCGTGGAGACCGCCATGCCGTTCCAGCGAACCGTGTGTCGCGCCAGGGACGGCGAGAAATCGGGCTGGCGGCAAACCGAGAGCCGACCGGCGTTCACCGATGCGCCGCCGGGAAGTACGGTGGCCGATGGAAGATCGACGTGGCTGCACGCGGCCGACGCCGTCGGGATGCCGGCGACGAGGGCCAGCGTCAGGACGACGAAGAGATTCCTGTAAAAGCTCATCGGGATCGTTCGGTTGCGCATCGTCTACCTCCAGGCGGTTCCGGCCGCGTGTCCCCCACTCCTATCGCAAGATCGGGTCCAGGTGGGGCCGTGAGGCGAAAATTTTTCCTAAGTCCATGAAACAAATGAGGTTAGGCCACCCTGGTCCGTCCGTCCGAGAGATCCCGCCGTCTCATTCCTGAGACTCGATTTGGGGCCGTTTTCCCGATATGGGGCGGCCCGGTGAGCTTTCTCGTCTGCTGAGACGGAAAACCTGGATTGTCTCAGATTCGAGACGCTCCGGGGCCGGGGTATTTCTTTCGGTTTGCCAAGTTTTCGTCCCGATTCCCTGGAAAAATTCGGGGATCGCGGTAAACTACCTAATCCATACTATTTAAGTAGGCTTTAGAATTCACGGCCGAGGTTCGACATGATTCGGATCACCAAGGAGTCGGATTACGCGGTGATGGTGCTGGGCCATCTTGCCGGACACCCGCCCGGCGTGGTCTACACCGCCCGGGAGATCGCCTCCTGGTGCGGTCTGACCGTTCCGATGGTCAGCAAGATCCTGCGCAGCCTGGCAAAAGAGAAGATCCTCACGTCCCATCGCGGCGTCAGCGGTGGCTACGCACTGGAGCGATCCGCCAGCGAGACTTCGGTGGCGGAAGTCGTGCGCGCGATCGAGGGACCGATCAGCATGGTCCAGTGTGGCGCCGAACCCGGCGTCTGCGATCAAGAGGCCCGTTGCCCGACCCGCCCCAACTGGGGTCGAATCAGCGCCGAGATCGAACGGGCCCTCGAGGGTGTTCCAATTTCAGAGATGGTGATCCACCGCTCAAACTTAACCCAGGTCGTCGACACCGCACCGACTGAGGACAGCTAACGACATGAAACCGACAACGACCGAGACTGTAGAACGACTGGCCGCACGAGATTACGAGTGGGGCTTCGTGACGGACATCGAGGCGGACTCCTTCCCCCCCGGCCTCAACGAGGACGTCGTCCGCGCCATCTCCGCCAAGAAGAACGAACCCGAGTTCATGCTCGAATGGCGACTCAAGGCCTTCCGTCATTGGAAGACGATGACGGAACCGACCTGGGCTTTTGTTGATTACCCACCGATCGATTACCAGGAGATCGTCTACTTCTCCGCGCCGAAGTCCGCCGAAGACGCACCCAAGAGCCTCGACGACGTGGATCCAGAGCTCCTTCGCACCTACGAGAAGCTCGGCATCCCGCTGGAGGAACGGGCACGCCTGGCCGGTGTCGCCGTTGACGCGGTCTTCGATAGCGTCTCCGTGGCTACGACGTTCAAGGGCAAACTGTCGGAGCTCGGAATCGTGTTCTGCTCGTTCTCCGAAGCCGTCCAGGAACACCCCGAGCTGATCCGGAAGTGGCTCGGCTCCGTGGTCCCTTACACGGACAACTTTTTTGCGGCACTGAACGCGGCGGTTTTCAGCGACGGGTCCTTCGTCTATATCCCCAAGGGCGTCCGCTGCCCGATGGAGCTGTCCACGTATTTCCGAATCAACGCCGCAAACACCGGCCAGTTCGAGCGCACCCTGATCGTCGCCGAGGAAGGCAGTCAGGTCAGCTACCTTGAGGGCTGCACGGCGCCGATGCGCGACGAGAACCAACTCCATGCGGCTGTCGTCGAACTCGTGGCGCTCGACGATGCGCAGATCAAGTATTCGACCGTTCAGAACTGGTACCCGGGTGACAAGAACGGCAAGGGCGGAATCTACAACTTCGTGACCAAACGGGGCATGTGTCAGGGACGCAACTCGAAGATCTCGTGGACCCAGGTAGAGACCGGCTCGGCCATCACCTGGAAGTATCCCAGCTGCATCCTCAAGGGCGACAACTCCGTTGGAGAGTTCTATTCCGTCGCGTTGACGAACAACTTCCAGCAGGCCGACACCGGCACCAAGATGATTCACATCGGCAAGAACACGAAGAGCACGATCGTCTCGAAGGGCATCTCTGCCGGGCGAGGCAAGAACACCTACCGCGGTCAGGTAAAGATCAACAAGGGAGCGGACTCCGCACGCAATTACTCGCAGTGCGATTCGATGCTGATCGGCGATCGCTGCAGCGCCCACACGTTCCCTTACATCGATGTCGCAAACCCGACCGCGACGATGGAGCACGAGGCAACCACGTCGAAGATCGGCGAGGACCAGATCTTCTACTGCCAGCAACGCGGCATCTCCGCCGAGGACGCCGTCTCGATGATTGTTAATGGATTTTGCAAGGAGGTCTTTCGCGAACTACCAATGGAGTTCGCGGTCGAGGCTCAGAAACTACTCGAAGTCAGTCTTGAGGGCAGCGTCGGATAACGACCGCGCCCGATGAGGAAATCATGCTAGAGATTCGGAACCTGCACGCGCGGGTTGATGGCGAGAATGTCGAGATTTTGCGTGGCATCGATCTGACCGTCGGTCAGGGCGAGGTTCATGCGGTCATGGGGCCCAACGGCTCCGGCAAGAGCACACTGGCCGGCGTCCTGGCCGGACGCGAGACGTACGAGGTCACCGACGGGAGCGTCACGTTGGACGGGACCGACCTCCTGGAACTGAGTCCCGAAGAACGAGCCTGCGCGGGCGTGTTCATGGCGTTCCAGTACCCACTGGAGATCGCCGGCGTCAGCACCGTCCAGTTCATGAAGACCGCAGTCAATTCGATCCGCAAGCATCGCGGCGAAGGAGAGCTTGACGCCATCGATTTCATGGCACTCGCCCGCGAGAAACTGCAGCTTGTCGAGATGGACGAGAAGTTCCTCAAGCGTTCGGTGAACTCCGGATTCTCCGGTGGCGAGAAGAAGCGTAACGAAATTTTTCAGATGAGCGTCCTCGAACCCAAACTCGCCGTCCTTGACGAAACGGACTCGGGTCTCGATATCGACGCCCTCAAGATCGTGGCGGAGGGTGTCAACAAGTTGCGCAGCCCCGATCGCTCGATGGTCGTGATCACCCATTACCAGCGTCTCCTCGACTACATCGTCCCCGACAAGGTCCACGTCCTCGCGGGTGGACGCATCATCCGATCGGGTGATCGGGGGCTGGCACTTGAACTGGAGGAGAAGGGCTACGGTTGGATCGAGGCGGCATCGTGAGCGACACCATGGATCGTCAATCGGCGGATCGGCTTCTCGAGCGGTTCGATACAAGAAGCCGACGACTGGAGGCCGACGATCCTGAGTGGTTACGCCCCAATCGTGCCGCGGGGCGCTCCAGCTTCTCGGATCTGGGCGTACCGACGACTCGGAACGAGGCGTGGCGCAGCACCAACATCTCTTCGATCGTCAACGAGGAGTTCGTCACCTCCGACTTCCCCGCAGGCTCGCTGAACGATGCAGAGTTCGACGGCGACGCGGGACTGGATTTCGGCGGACCGCGCATCGTGCTGACCCATGGTCGGTTCGACCCCGAGCACTCTCGACTGGACTCGCTGCCGAAGGGGCTC
Source organism: Acidobacteriota bacterium (assembly GCA_029861955.1). Taxonomy (NCBI): domain Bacteria; kingdom Pseudomonadati; phylum Acidobacteriota; species Acidobacteriota bacterium. The sequence goes on along the minus strand of JAOTYK010000027.1, from coordinate 38,386 downwards.
TTCGTCGGCCGCCTCGGCGACGCCCCCGACAAGGTTCGAGATCTGGCGACCCAACACTTTTCCAGCGAACGCGATCGTCAATCGTTCCGAGCCCTCAACGATGCGCTCTTCGATGACGCGGCGTTGATCCACGTGGGCGACGGCTGCTCGATCGCGGAACCCATCGAGATTCAGCACCGCTTGCGTGCGGACTCTGTTCTCCTGAATCAGTGCAGGAACCTCGTCATCGTCGGTGACGGCTGTTCCGTCACCGTGATCGAGCGCTACTTCGGTGCCGGCGAATCGCATTATCTCAATAACTGCGTGACGGATTGGAAGATCGGCGATCGAAGCAACGTCAAACATTACCGGGTCCAACACGAGTCCCCCGTCGGCTACCACATCGCCACGACCGAGAGTGTTCAAGGACGCGACAGTCACCACACGACGCTGCATGTGGATCTCGGCAGCCAGCTCTCCCGCCACGACATTCGAGCGGTCCTGGACGGCGAGGGGGGCTACTGCGACATGGGCGGCCTGTACGTCACACGCGACCGTCAACACGTCGACAACCACACCGTCATTGACCACGCCCGGCCCAATTGCGGTAGCCGTGAGCTGTTCAAGGGCATCCTCGACGACAAGTCTCGAACCGTCTTCAACGGACGCATCATCGTCCGAGAAGATGCCCAGAAGATCGACGCGAAACAGAGCAATCCCAACATCCTGTTGTCCAAGACGGCTCTGGCCCAGACACGACCCCAGTTGGAGATCTACGCGGACGACGTCAAGTGCACGCATGGAGCGACCATCGGCCAACTCGACGACGACGCGATCTTCTACATGCGGAGCCGCGGCATCCCGGTAAGCGAGGCCAGGAGATTGATGCTGGCGTCATTCGCCGGCGAGGTGCTCGACAAGGTCGACATCGAACCCCTTCGCGAGTCCCTCGAGAAGGCGATCGCGGAGCGTCTCCCCGCCGTGGAGCGAAGTGCATGACTCGGCCGGTTCAGGATGCCGTCGATTCCTCCGAGCTGGACACTCGCTCGGTTCGTGCCGACTTCCCCTTGCTCGCCAAACCGGTGCGGGGCAAGCGACGGGTCTATCTGGACAGCGCCGCGACATCGCAGAAGCCGCAGGTCGTCCTTGACGCGGTACGGGAGCACTACGAAGAATCGTGTGCCAATGTTCACCGCGGGATTCACGACCTCAGCACCTCGGCCACGGTGGCCTACGAGTCTGCCCGAGACAAGCTGCAACACTTCGTCGGTGCCGCGTCCCGCGACGAGATCGTCTTCACGAGCGGAACGACGAACGCGGTCAATCTCGTGGCCCACGCGTTCGGTCAGCGCTTCGTTCATGCAGGCGATGAGATCATCGTCACCCGCCTGGAACACCATTCGAACCTGGTCCCGTGGCAGATGCTTTGTAAGCGCGCCGGCGCGAACCTGCGGGTGGTTCCGATCGGTGAGAACGGCGACCTGGAGCTCGACGAGCTGAAGCGGCTACTGTGTGATCGAACACGGCTGGTGGCGCTCTCCCATACATCCAACGCCCTCGGCACCAGAAACCCCCTCGAGACGATCATTCCCCTCTGTCACGACGCCGGCGCCCAGGTGTTCGTCGACGGCGCGCAGGCGATGGTTCACGAACCGGTCGATGTGAAGGCCCTCGACTGCGACTACTTCGCCCTGTCGGGGCACAAGATGCTGGGACCCACCGGCACCGGCGTGCTGTACGGCAAGTACGAGCGACTCCTCGAGCTACCCCCGTTCTTCGGGGGCGGCGAGATGATCCTGTCGGTACAGGCCGGTCACTCGACCTACAAGGATCCGCCTTATCGGTTCGAGGCCGGCACGCCCAATATTGCCGGACTCATCGGACTGGGGGCGGCGGCAGATTACCTCGGCTCGTTGGGACTCGACCGGATCCAACGCCACGACCAGCGGGTCGTCGGCTATGCGGCACAGCGATTGTCCGATCATCCCCATATCCGGATGATCGGCCATCCCCGGGTCCGATCCGGGGTCGTCTCGTTCGAAGTCGACGGGATCCACCCCCATGACGTGGGCCAGATGCTGGACGCCGAAGGGGTCGCCGTTCGGGCGGGCCACCATTGTGCCCAGCCCGTCATGGATTTCTACGGGGTGCCCTCGACGGTCCGCGCCTCGTTTGCCTGCTATAACGATACCGACGATGTCGATCTCCTGATCGAGGCGATCGACTCAGCGATTCGAATGATGGGATGACGGGATGAACGGGTGACGGACTGATGTCGGACCTACGCGAACTCTACCAGGAGACCATCCTCGACCACGGCAAGCGGCCCCGGAACTTCGGGGCGCTCGACGATGCCGATGGAACGGCGGACGGCCACAACCCGCTCTGCGGGGACCGGATCCGTGTCTACGTCAAGAGCGACGGCGACAAGATCCTGTCCGTCAAGTTCGACGGTTGCGGCTGCGCCATCTCGACGGCATCGGCCTCGATGATGAGCGAGGCCCTCCCCGGGATGACCCACGAGCAGGTTCGGACGCTCTTCGATTCGTTCACCGAACTGGTTCGCGGTGGCGACACACCGGTCGAGGCGCTGGGGAAGCTACGCGTGTTCGCCGGAGTGCAGGAGTTTCCAATGCGGGTCAAGTGTGCAACCCTGGCCTGGCATACCCTTCGAGCGGCGCTCAAGGCGGGCGAAGCCCCCGACCAGCCCGTGACGACCGAATAACGAGAACTTCAAGATGACAGAAGCTCAAAATACACGCGCTGCGGAAATCGAGCAGGCGGTCACCGAGATGATCAAGACCTGCTATGACCCGGAGATCCCTGTCGACATCTGGGAACTCGGCCTGATCTATTCGGTCAAGGCCGATGACCAGGACAACGTCGACGTGAAGATGACCCTGACGTCGCCTGCGTGCCCCGTGGCCGGGTCGTTGCCCGGTGAGGTCGAGACGAAGATCCGCAGCCTCGAGCAGGTGAAAGAGGTTCGGGTCGAACTCGTCTGGGATCCTCCGTGGGACAAGGACATGATGTCCGAGGCCGCCAAGGTCACGCTTGGTTTTTTCTGATCCCACACGGGACCGAACTGCCCTCTGGAGCTAGCCCATGAATCTGATCTTCCTCGGCCCCCCGGGTGCAGGAAAAGGCACCCAGTCCAAAAACCTCATCGAACGATTCGACATCCCGCAGATATCCACCGGAGACATCATCCGCGCGGCAATCCGATCCGGCAGCCCGCTGGGAGTCGAGGTCGCCGAGTACGCCAACACGGGCCGGCTGGTCCCCGACGATCTCGTCAACCGCCTCGCCTCCGAGCGTCTCGCCGACGATGACTGTCGCGGCGGGTTCCTGCTCGATGGCTACCCGCGTACGGTGGCTCAGGCCGAGGCGCTCGACGGCGTCCTGCTCGAGCGCGGTGCCCCACTCGATCACGTGCTCCTGCTGGAGGTCGACGACTCGGAGCTTCTGGATCGCATCACCGGACGACGAAGCGATCCCGAGAGTGGCAGGGTCTACCACGTTACCTTCGACCCACCGCCCGAGGACCTCGCGGCCCGCCTGATCCAGCGACCCGATGACACCGCCGAGGTCTTCGGAAAGCGTCTGCGGGAATACCACCAGAAGACGGCGCCGCTGATCCCCTACTACGAGGATCGTGGTCTCCTACGACGGATCGACGGCCGTGGATCGTTAGGGGAAGTCACCGAGCGCGTCACTCACGCCGTCGACTGACTCCCGAGAATCCTGCAGGGTCAAGATCCACGCCTCCGGGTCACACGCGGCACGGATCGGCAAGCCGACGACGCCCATGCCCCGCGAGACGAGCATGCGTGTTCTCGCGCAGCGGAATCGTCCCTCATGGAAGCCCAGCCGACTCTGTCGGACCAGCGGCGGGAATCCTCCAAATCGAATCTGGCCGCCGTGTGTGTGTCCCGCCAGCACTAGATCGACACCGCGCTTGGCCGCCTCGTACATCACATCGGGATGGTGCGTGAGAAGCACAACCGGCCCGGAGGCCTCTCGCAGCGCAGCGGTGAAGTCGGGCCGCCCCATCAGGAGGTCGTCGATACCGGCGAGCGTGATCTTCGCGCCGCATCGCTCGAGTGGGACACTGCGGTTGGTCAGAACATGAATGCCGTCTTCTTCGAGCAGTGACTGTAGATCGCCCACTCGGTCGGCATAGTGATCGTGATTGCCGAGAACGGTAAAACAGTCCGCCGCCGCGGTCAGACGACGGAACGACTCGCGGACGGCGACGTACTCGGCGATCGACGACGTGACGATGTCCCCTGCGATGACGATCAGGTCGGGCTCTCGGGCGAGGAGTCGAGTGACGCAACGGCTCAGCGTCGCAGGACGGAGAAACGGTCCGGCATGGATGTCCGATAGAAACAGGATCTTGAAGCCGTGGAACGCAGACGGCATGCCGTCGATCGTGACCGCCAGATTCCGAACCTGTAGTTGACGCTCCAGGATCGCCGAGTAGGGGCGATCGATTCCCGGCACCCAGGGCAGCAGATAGCGTGCGAGAAAGTGGGAGGCGTCCCGCTCGACTCGACGGAACCACCCCGGTGACGGCAGCTGCGGCAGCGATTCCTCCGCAGACGATGTCGGCGGAGGATAGGGCAGCAGAATCTCATTCGTGTGTCGCATCACACCTAAATATGCTGCGGCGCGCAGATTTTGCCAGTGGCCGCGTTATCGCGACTCGTTACTGGCCCCAACCTTCCAGGTCGCCTCGACCGTCGCCACGTGATGACCGTCTTCGTCATGAAGCCGGCCCTGGACGACCGGCTCCCCGTCGGGCTCCCCGTCGGGCTGCCACGCGGCCTCGGCGATGATCCGCCCGCGGGCCTTGTGGAGATACTGAACCCGAAGTTCGACAAGGATCGCCCGGCGACCGGCGGGCAAGGCGGTCAACAACGCCAGCCCCGTCGCAAACTCGCCGAGGTTGGCCAGCGCGATGGCATGGATCGAGTTCAGATGATTGTGAATTCGCCGCCGGTCGTTCATCGCGACTCTGGCCTGGCCTCGCTCGAGACTCAGGATCCGTGGACGGACCGTACCCGTGTAGGGCACGAATCGCCGGATGGTGCGATGAAAGAGGAATCGTCCCCACGGTATGCGTGTTGCCTTGTTCCACGATGCGAGTATCTCCATGGGCCTACAGTGCCCGCACGCCGCTCCAACGTCAAACGGCGGGAGGGGCACCCTCCCGCCGTCCAACCAACGTTGTCGACTACTGCAAGAGCGAGACCGAGATCGCCTCTTCCTCCGTCGTGTCCGCATCGAGCGCTCCGCCGAGCCGGGCCAGGTTGTCGGCACCGCGACTCGACTCTCCTGCCAGCTCTGCCGAACGACGGTACGCCAACACCGCGGCATCCCGGTTTCCGACTCGCTCGTGGGCCATGCCGAGGTTGTTGTGAACGAAGGACACGCTGGGCAGCAACACGGCAGCCTGTTCGAACTGCACAAGTGCCTGTTCGACTCGGTGTTGCTTGAGGTGGATCAGACCCATCAGGTTGCGGACGTACCCCTGGTCGGAATCCAACGCGAGGCTCTTCTCGAGTTGGATCACCGCCTCGTCGCCCAGACCCTTGTTGGCCAGCGAGCGACCCACCAGGAACAATGCCTCGGCGTTCTCGGGTTCAAGAGCGACGGCGTTTTCGGCGGCGGACAGGGCTTCGTCGAAATTGTTGCGATCATTCTCGACTCGCGACAGGTTGATCCAGGCTTTCGTGTAGGTGGGGTCGGCGACGGTCGCCGCCTCAAGAGACGCCGCGGCATCGTCCGCGCGGCCGGCCTTCCACTGGCTCAGTCCAAGCATGTATCGAGTCCAACGACCGTCGGGTCGAGAATCAACCTCAGCCTCGAAGTAGGCGGCCGCTGCGTCGTATCGACGCTCGTTCCACGCGGCCAGCCCCTCCTTGACGAAGTCGGCGCTAGGATCGATCTGGATCGCTGGCTCGGTCGACAGGACCGACTCTACGATCGAACTCTCGAGAGGCTCGATCAGCGGCTCGGTGACTGCCGGCTCGATGGGTTTGAGGGGGCGGTAATCCACCGGCACGACTTCTGCGGCAGGAGATGTCGTCCCCGCGGCTCGTGTCGTCGGGCGATTCTCTTTCTCGTCGTCCCGTGCGGCCATCCCGCCGACCACCGCGACGCCGAGGGCACCGACAATGACGAGACCGATGACGCTGAGGATCGTCTTCGTGTCGTTTCGAGGTTCCGGCTTTTCTTTCATGGCAGACTCCGTCGCCTCCGAGACCGGTCAGGGAGGCTGTGCAGCTTTCGGAGCCCGGTCGCCCCGTCGATGGCATCGATGCCAATCGCACGCCGACCTATCGCGAAGGCGATGCCAACACGGAGTATTCTGCATAAGTCATTATTGTTCAGTAGTTTATGGCGGACTCGCATCGGTCGCCTGACCCGAGAATTCGTGTCACGGGGGACACGGTTGTGGCGATCGAGCCTCGCTCTACTCGGGCCGCTGGATCTCCAGGACCTTCAACTTCTTGTAGAGATGGGACCGCTCCAGCCCCAGCGTCCGGGCCACCTCACTCATCCGCCATCCGGACTGTTCGAGGGCGGACAGCACCAGACGCCGCTCGACCTCGTGCATCCGCTCACGAAGCGTCCCCGTCGCGGGCAGCGTCTCCGATGAGGACGATGCGGACCCCAACTGCGCCACGACATCGCTCTCGTGGATCTCACGCCCGCGACTCAGGATCAGCAGTCGCTCGACCAGGTTGCGGAGTTCCCGAACATTGCCGGGAAAGTCGTGACACGCGAGCCGTCTGATCGCATCGTCCGCGATCGATCGTCCTTGTAGATGGTGCTGCTCGGATGCCAACTGCACGAACCGTTCCACGAGTGGAGGGATATCTTCCTTACGCTCACGAAGCGACGGTGCACGCAGCGTGACGACCTGCAGACGATAGTAGAGGTCTCGCCGGAACCTACCCTCCTCCACCGCGCGCTCGAGATCGCAGTTGGTCGCCGCCAGCACGCGAACATCCACCTGGACTTCGCGCTCGCTACCCACCGGCTCAACCTCGCCCGACTCCAGAACTCGCAACAGTTTGGCCTGCAGCTCCACGGGGATCTCCCCGATCTCATCAAGGAACAGCGTTCCGCGATGCGCCCGCTGAAACTTCCCCCTCCGTCGATTCGTGGCCCCGGTGAAGGCTCCACGTTCGTGACCGAAGAGTTCCGATTCGAACAGGTCCCGAGGGACCGCCGCACAGTTGACCCGGATGAACGGCCCCTCGGCGCGGCTCGAATGTCGATGGAGCGCATGAGCGATCAGTTCCTTGCCGGTGCCGTTCTCACCGACGATCAACACGCGAGCTTCGGTCGGGGCCGTCAACTTGATCTGTTCGAACAGCTTGGTCATCACGGGCGCGGCACCGATCATCGAGGTGTCATGCCACTGCTCTTCCCGCAGCTCACGGTTCTCCAATTCCAGTTGCGAGTGGCGTAATGCGTTCCGGGCAACCAGCAAGAGGCGATCGGCATGCGGTGGCTTCTCGATGAAATCGAATGCCCCCAGTCGAACGGCCTCGATCGCGCGATCAATGGTGCCGTGGGCCGACAGGAAGATCACCGGCAGCTCGTGTCCCGCGGCTCGCAAGGCGGTCAGCGCCTCCAGACCGTCCATGCCGGGCATGCGGAGATCCATCACGATCAGGTCGATCCCGCCCTGCTGCAGACGCGGCAACACATCCTTTCCGTCGCCGACGGTCTCCACTCGATAGCCTTCCAGCGAGAAGGTGGTCGTAAGCGTCGAACGGATATTCTTCTCGTCATCGGCGACGAGGATCGTGTGCATCGTCATTCTCCCCGCTCGTTCTTCTTCCTCGGCAATCCGATTCGAACCCGCAGGCCACCCGAGCTTGCCGATTCTAGACGAATCCATCCGTGGTGCTCCGCGACGATCCGTCGGCTGATCGCCAGACCGAGCCCGCTGCCGTCGGCCTTGGTCGTAAAACCCTCGTGAAACACGGCAGCAGGATCCTCGGACTGCAGGCCGGGACCGGAGTCCGCCACCGACAGTTCGTAGCCACCGGAGCGACACACCAGCGTCACGACCAGACGACGGTCCGGCAGGTCGCGCATGGCCTCGACGGCGTTACCCACGATGTTCTTCAACACACGAAGAAGCTGATCCGGGTCCGCCTCGATGGGTGCGTCTTCGGGTAGGTCACGTGCGACGGACAGGCCGTCGTCCGCGTCGTAGAGGTCGAGGGTCTGAGAGACGAGTTCGACGAGATTGGTGTCGCAAAACTGCGGAGCCGGGAGACGGGCAAACTCAGCGAACGACGCGACGAGTCGGTCGAGTTGCTCAACCTCTTCGAGAATCGTCTGAGAGCCTCGCTCGAGTAGATCGTCGAGCTGTTCCGGAGCTCGCTCACGGGCCCTCTGGATGTTCTGGATGGTCAATCGAATGGGGACCAACGGGTTCTTGACCTCGTGAGCCACATGACGCGCGACGTCGCTCCATGCCGAGACACGTTCGGCAAGTCGTGCACGCTCCGTCTGTTCGTCCAGCGTGCGTCGAAGCTCCGAGAACGTGACGGCCAGTTGATCGACTCGGTCCGTCGGTGCCGAGAACGTATAGTCGGCACCCCCGGCACCGATCTCATCGACCACCTGCTGCAGACGAGTCAACGGTTCTCGCTCACGACGGGTCAGAAGCCATGCGATCGGGAAGGCCAGCAACCCGGCGGCGATCGCCCCGATCCACCAGATCCTCCGTGCCTGCCGGGCAGCCGACGAGGGTCGTCGGGGGGCCACGACGATTCGCCAGTTATCGCCGGCGGCGACGGCTGAGCAGGCCGCCGGGTCCAGCGTCGCCTGCCGCACCCGGGGTCCGTCGGCCGTTGCGGAGTACGACCCCGAGCTCAGGATCGTCGCCCCGTTCCCGGCATCCAGCAGCGCCAGCCCGACACCGGCCTGCCCCGAGAGCTGCCGATCGAGATCGTTGCGGTCCCAGTCGACCCGTCCATGCAGGGTGAACTCGTGCCGACCGATCGTGAAGGGCCGGTCGCTGGCGGCAGGCCACGTCCGACCCGGCTCGCTGGTGGTGTCGTGGTCGGTGTCCTCCACGGAGACCGCGAGCGTGCCATCGACACTGACGACCGTCAGACTCCGGAAGGCGGAACCCCGCAGGGATCCAGCCAGCCAGTCCTGGATTCCCGGCTGCTCCGCCGCCAGGAGCCGCTGCATCGAGGGCTCGTCGTTCAGCAACTCATCGACGATGGATCGAAGCCGGCGTTCGTCACGAACGACTTGATCTTGCAACCGGGCACACCAGCGGGCTGTCTCCCCTTCGATGCGGTCATCGAGTTGGGCAGCGACGGTTCGATTCAGCGCCAGTCCACCGGCGCATGCGGCGATCAACACACCGACCCAGAGCGCAAGCAACTTTGAGGCTAGACCCGTCATCGCGGATCGATCTTTAGCGCTTGCAACGATCGCTGCGTCGCACCGCACTCGACGCCCACGGTTATCCCGGCGCGTGTTAAACAATGTCCGTGCGTCACGATCAGCGGCAGGACCCGAGGCTCGAGAGCCGCGTGAAGGGATTGCAGGGCTTGCCCACGCGCGTCCACACCCCGTGCCCGACTGGCGACCTGGAGACGGTTCAGGAGACCCTCGACGCCGGGTGACGCATCGTCACGGTCGATCACGTCCACCCAACGAAGCACCGGATCGTTGTCGAGTACCGGTCGCCAGTCCAGCGTCATCGCCACCCGCGACTCCGTCCCATCGCCTTCTTGCAACTCGAGACGGATACCGGAGGTGGCCAGCCGCTTCACAAGCGACGCTGCGATCGCGCGCGCCAGCGGATCCGCGCTGTCATGGGCCATGCGCAATCTCGGGCGGCTATCCGTGGAAAACGGTCGTCGAGTGGGTGGCTGCGACGCCCTTCGAGGCGACGCATCGTCCAGTCGATCAACTCGGCCGTGACCTGCAAGCAGCCGGGTCGCCAGGCTCTCCCGATCGATGTGGTGTCGGAGCCATTGCCTGAACAGCGGATCTGCCAGCCATCGATGCCCCGCTTCCAATCGAAGGAAGTAGCGACGATCCGCCACGGCAGCGCGTCGGATCTGCAGGTTCACGGGGTCGGTCATCGTCAACAAAAACGGAAGACGTGCGACCTCCGCCTCGCCCAATCGAACCCAGGACTCGGGAGCAAGCTCGCCGGCCGACAGGATCTCGATCGACCGACCGCTCATTCCGGACTTCCTCGATTTCCAGAAATCGCCCGCCAAGGAGACCAGGCGATTTGACGCGGACCCCGCCTGAAACGGAGCCGACTCCGGCCAGAACTCGTCGACGTGCAGTGCGGGATGTGCGAGTCGCTGTCGAAGATCGGGGGTCGCTCGATGGACGCAGATCTCGAGGCCACGCGATGCCGCACGCAACGACCCGCCCCGACTCTCGAACGCGGGCTCCAGAAGCCACGCGACCGTCCGGTCCCCCGCGTCCAACCGGGTGTGCCAGACATCGATCATGCGGGCCGTATCCCGTCGCGCGGCGCGGCGCCCCTCGTCCGTCAGGCCACGCGCATAGCGAAACAGGCGGCATTCGACGGACGGTGATCGGGGCGAGATCGCACGTCCCTCGTCAGCGCGCCATGGGAACCAGAGGGGACGAGATGCATCCGTATCGATGACCACCAGATGAACCGGCTCCCGCGAGTCGTCCTCCGCCAGGAGTGACGACGACGCCAGGAGCATGACCGCCAGGGGGAAAACGGCCAGCCTGGGGAAGGTTCCCGCCATATAGGGCAACTCTACACGGGTGCCACGCACGCGGCAATTCTGCTCCATTCCGAGAAACACGAAACCTTTTCGGATCCTCGACCGTTGTTGAAGTGCCGGCCAACGAAATTAGCCAGCATCGATTCGATCGATGCCCGTCACGGAAGGACAGATCATGAACCACTCGAAACAGCTCAAACACAGACTCTTCATTGGATTAATGGTCAGTATCCTGGCCATCGGCGTCGCCGCCGCCAACGACAGTTGGCTTCACGTCCGCGTGGACGAGAACAACGGTGGCGGCGAGGACGTTCGCATCAATATCCCTCTCGCACTCATCGAGTCGATCCTTCCCGCCATCAACAGCGACGAATTCAGTGGCGGAATCATCCGTCTCGACGACTTCGAGGCGGAAGGCATCGACCTCCGCGAGTTGGTTTCCGCGCTACGCGATGCGCCCGACGCGAATTTCGTTACGGTCAATAGTGACGACGGTGACGTTCGCGTTATGAAGGAAAACGGCTACATCAAGATTCACGCCGATGATGACGGGGACAAGGTACGCGTCAGCCTGCCACTGGATATCGTCGACGCGATGCTTGAAGGTGGAGACAACGAACTGAACATCCTGGCAGCTCTCAAGGCGCTCTCGCGTGGGAATCACGGCGACCTCGTCACCGTCGAGTCCGACGACACGTCCGTACGGGTCTGGGTCGACTCGAACGCGGATCAATAAGCACGAACTCGTCCGGAGAGACCCCCATGTCCAACGGCACCCGCGTATTTCTAATCGTCGCCGGCATCGTCATGCTGGCGACGACCGTTACCGTTGTCGGCGCCGGAGCGGCCGTCTACAACTCCGGATCGATCGAGATCGAGGTTCGCCAGCAACGTGGCGCCGATCTGTCGGTGAGGGTCCCGGCGGCGGTCCTGCGGCTGGTCCTCGCTCTCGTTCCGGACCGAGCGATCAGCGAGGCCCGCGGCGAGTTGCGCAACGAGCTGCCGGCGGACATTCGCGGTCTGGATCGTTCGCTGAGAGAACTGAGAGACGCGCCCGACTTCACGATCGCCGAGATCAACGGGCAAGATCATCACGTCGAGGTTCGCAAGACCGATGGTGAGTTCATCGTGGACGTCACCGATGGACCGGATACCTTCCACGTCTCGGTCCCGGTCGATACGTTCCTCTGGCTCCTGAATCGCGTCGATCGGCCCCGGGAAGGCGTCTAGTTCGCCTCGACTTGCGCCTTCCACCACCGGCCTCATATTTGCCGGTGGAGACCTTGCCATGCGACGACCCCTCACAGCACCCGCCGCGATTCTGTGTTTGCCGCTCCTCGCCGGCGTGCTATGCGCCGAGCCTGTCGAGTCCGGCAGCAAGAACCAACGGCCGATCCTGTCGGCCGCCTCGGAACAACGGGCGGAGGCGGCGATCGAGTGGCGAGCCACACTGGTCGAGGCAAATCTTGCTCTGGCCGGGGGTGCCCACGATCGGGCCGAGGGTCTCCTTGTGAAGCTCCTCGCAAGACCGGACGCCGCACACCCTTCCGGACTGCTGCGTGCACGGGCCTCTGACGAGTTGGCCGATCTGTATCGGATCACGGACCGCCCGGCGTTGGCGATCCCGCACTATCGCAACAGCATCGAATCCCTCAGTCGGTTGCTCGGACCGGACCAGCCACGGGTTGCCGTCTCGCTTCACAACCTGGGAGTCTGTCAGGGGCGCGCCGGGGATCGTGCGGGTGCCCGGAAGTCTCTCGACGCGGCCCTCGAGGTCTGGCGTCGAAACGACGGCGAGCAATCAGAAAACTATGCCAACACCGTGCGAGCCCTCCAACGCTTCGTCGGCGACGACTAGTCCGCCGCCTTTCGAATGACCGGGATGACGTAGGGCGTCATTTCTGCAACGCTAATCGATAGCGACCCTTCCTCCGGCTGCTCCCCATCCCAGCGCACCGCGACCGAATAATGTCGTGGCCCCGTTGACTCGACGGTCACGTCGATCGTCTTCGGTTCTGCAGTGATCTTCAAGGTCGATGGATCCAACTTCCTTCGAACGGTCAGGAGGAGCGGTTCTACGGGACTACCCGGAACGATGGTCAATGCCTCGTGGGATAGATTGACGGGTGGTCGAACGACGACTCCGACAGGGAAGGAGATCTCGGGCTCGCGCGTGAGCCCGGTCTTGAATGTGATCCGTTCGTTGCGCGAGCCGTACTCGACGTCGGCACCGATTCCCAATTCGATGACCCAATCACCGGCACGCCCCGTCGGCATCCCGTCGCCCGCCGGGCGGACCTCGGTGAGTCGGGTCGCCTGGGTCGTGATCCACGGAATAGTCGCCTGCAGATCGCGGATCTCCAGGGATCCCAACTCCGTCGGCTCCTTCTTGACCAGGATGAACGCCTTCTCCATCCCGTTACGAACGTTGCTCATCCTCGCGTTCGCGCCCGGGAGCAGCATCACGCTGTACTTGACGTCGGCACGCACGATCAAGCTGATCCTTGCGGCTTCGGGATCGTTGGTGTCGACACCGATGCTGCGGGCGATCGGCCCTTGAAGGGTCTCGGTGTGTACGGTTACGCGGATCTCCCCGCTCTCGCCCGGGGCGATCGATGCGTCGTAGTCGGCCAACGTGCAGCCACAGGCCGGCTTCACGCGATGGATGAGGAGTGGCTGGTCCCCGCGGTTATGGAGGGTGAAGGTCCCGTCGCGAGACTCGCCCCTCGTGATCTCCCCCAGGTCGATCTCTCGGGCCTCAAATTCGAGCAGCGGTCCCGCCAGCAGGCCGCTGACGGCCATCCACGAGAAGACGAGCAGGGCCGTAACTCCCCGGAGAATACCGGGTGGGCGAACGGCGAAAGTGGACCCTATATTTAGTCGCATGGACGAAGTCTCCGGGGCCGCGGTGGCCTGGCATGCATACGATCATACGGTGTGGTCTGCCCGGTGCCCACTCGACGGGAGTGGTGTATCCTCTGCCCGGGGCCAGATCCGCCATCGGGCGTCGTTTGTGAAAGGCTTTCCTTGCTGAGATCGAGCCGTTCCCCCGGCCCCATGAGCTTCCAGTTCTGGCTTGCCATTTTCCTGCTGACCCTTGCGGTCAGTTGTGTGGGTCGTCCGGACACCACCGCGTCGTCCGGGGGTCCGGTCCGTTCCGCGGACGACGTCTCGGCCGACGCCACGGGCAGCACCCGGATCGTCCGCGAGACCCTGGGTCGGGGCGGCACGCTGAGCGGCACGCTGGATCGTCTCGGCCTCGAACCCGACCTACGAACCGACGTCCTCGCCACGGTCGGTCGCCACCTGGATCTCCGTCGGCTGAAACCACAGACGGGGCTCGTTGCGACCTATACGCTGGACGACGAGATCCTCTCGATTGCGGTACGTGACCAGACGGATCGTTTTCTACGCATCCATCTCGACTCGGATGGCCATCGAACCGAACTCCTGCCGCTTCCGCTCATCCGATCGACTCGTCACGACGGCGGCGTCATCGAGTCGTCGGTCGCACAGGCGCTTGGACATCTCCCCAACGGAGCGTCGGTCACGGCAGCGTTTGCCGACGTGATGCAGTGGGATGTCGATCTCTACGTCGACCCGCGACCCGGCGATGCCGTCCGGCTCGTCTACGAGGTGCTGACGCTCGGTGCCGTCCCTACCGATCTACCCCATTTCGGCTCCGCCGCCCGGGAGACCGGCGAGTTCGTGTCCATGGGTCGCATCCTCGCCGCGCGATACCACGGCGCCGTCGCCTCGGCAGAAGGTTTCTGGGTTGCGGATGGAAGCAGTGCCGGCGACTTCTACGATCGTGACGGACAACCGCTACGTAAGAGCTTCCTCAAGAGTCCGCTGAACTATCGCAGGATCAGCAGTCGATTCTCGAGAAACCGACTGCACCCGGTGACCCGCCGGGTCTCCCCGCATCACGGTGTCGATTTCGCTGCAGCACCGGGGACGCCCGTCGTTGCGACGGCCGACGGCCGAGTCGCCCGAGCCGGTTGGGATGGCCCACTCGGGCGGGCCGTTCGCGTCCGACACAACGGGGAATACACCACCATCTACGGTCACTTCCAGCGTCTGGCCCGTGGCATTCGTCCCGGCGTCAGCGTAAAGCAGAATCAGGTCATTGGGTTCGTCGGATCCAGCGGTCGCGCCACGGGCCCCCATCTGCACTACACGGTCCTTCGCAACAAACGCCCCATCGACCCGATGCGCATGGACAACCCGTCGCGAGAGCCGCTTGCACCATCGCTCCGTCCCTGGCTGGACCAGGCCGCCGATCGTTGGGGCGACCACCTCCATCGCGAAGACCCGATTCGAGAGCGCGAGCGTCAGATCGCATCGACCGACGACGGCAACCCCACGGTCGGGGTCGGCAGCTAGCGCGGCTCGTCCAGGAGCTGACGACCGACACGCATCAGCGAGCGTCGTGAGACTACGCCACGATGGGCAGCCCGGACGCGACCCTTCCGATCAATGACCCATGTCTGGGGAATCACATCCGACACGGCGAAGCTCCCAACCAGGCGCGCTGCCGGAGCGTAGACCGGGTAACGGATCCGGTGCCGCGCCTTCAGGTCGGTCAGCGTCCCGGCCGACGGGTCATCCAGGTTGACGCCCAGAATGACGAGTCCGCGATCGCCGAGCGCGTCGTGAACGTCGTTGATCGCGGGGATCTCACGCCGACAGGGCCCACACCAACCCGCCCACAGGTTGACCACGACCACCTGCCCCTCGAACGCGGACAGGTCGACGACGCGACCCGATTCGTCGGTAAGAACCAGCTTCGATGCCGGCGAGGCCTCGGCGGGCTCGACAAGACGCAGTCCCGTCGCGAACTGCGCCCACAGCAGGTAGACGATGACGACGCCCCCGATCATCATCGCGGTGCGAAGCCACGATCGACGAGACGACTCTTCTTCGTGCCCTTCGGTTGACATCGGACCATTCTAGTCCTGATGGCCGCTAGCCGGTCAGACCCAGCAACAGGAGCGGCAGCACGAACCCGAACAACCGATCGAAGATCATCCACGCGACGAGCAAACCGATCATGCTTCCGGGTCCGGCGCCGACCTTCTCGTAGAACTCACGAGCCGACGGCACCAACGCCTGCAGTACACCGTAGCCGTCCAGCGGTGGAAACGGGATGAGGTTGAAGATGCACAGGGCGCTGTTCAACACCATCGAGATGATGAGGAACCGTCCGCCTGCGAGACGCATATCGCCCTGCTCCCCCACACCCGCGATCAGGTGCGCGATGGACGTGGCCTCCCGGTTCAACTCCCACCAGCCACCTGACAGGCCGGCGCGCAATGCCAGCAACGCGAGGACCGCGAGGATGAGATTCGCCACCGGTCCCGCCACGGACATCAATGCGGCCCGTCGCGGATAGCGACGCTCCCAATCGGGGTCGTAGGGTGCGCTGGCCCACCCCATCATCCACCCGGCAAACAGGTACGTCAGGAAGGGAACGAGGATTGTTCCGAACGGCTCTCGTTGGATGTGGGGAAGCGGATTCAGCGTGACCTGCCCGCCCAGATAGGCCGTCCGGTCGCCTCCACGGAGCGCAACCCAGGCGTGAGCCGCCTCGTGACAGGTGAGTGCCAGCAGGAATGCGACGAACCACAATGGCAAAAGTGCCAGTTTCTCCGTGGAAAAATCGAACACGGGTTGTCTCTCGCTCTCAGGGGATATATTCGCCAGGTGACCGATCAAGAACCAATGCAGGTGCCCCGGCCCGCGGAACTCGGGGCGCTCCTGAGGGATCCCGCGACGACGGCCCAGACGCTGACCGACATCAGCCAGGACCGGCGCGTGACATCGTCCCACGAATTCCGGTTCTTGCTGGTCAACCACCCTCGCACGCCGACGCGAATCTCACGAACCCTAGTCCAACACCTGCTCTGGAAACAACTCGCCGATGTCTGCCGCAGCCGGAACGCTCACATCCTCGTCAGACGCGAAGCGGAGCGGTATCTCTCCCAGCGGCAGAAGAACCTGGCGCTCGGTGAGAGAATCACGTTCGCCAGGCTTGCCACCCGCGGCGTCATCCCGTCGCTCCTGAAGGCCGCAACCCCGGAAGTCCTGGTGGCCCTGCTGGACAATCCGCTCCTGCGCGAAGACGAGATCCTTCGCCTGGCCGGGGCGCCCCAGACTCCCCCGAGGGTTCTGGCCAAATTGGGTGTTCACTCAAAGTGGATCTGCCGCGGGCCGATCCGGCAGCGACTGCTCCACAACCCCGCGCTGCCCGTTGCCGATGCGCTGAGGATTGTCGCCCGGGCAGACTCCCAGGACCTGCATCGTCTAAGTAACGATGCTAAAGTTCCACGGATCGTGCGATTGGCTGCCGAACGCAGGCGGGAGTCCGTAACCCGATCCGGGCGATCGGAGCAACGATAGATGCCGTCATTCGGGGAAGAACTCAGGCGAGAGCGAGAGCTACGACAGATCTCGCTGCGTGAGGTTGCAGAGGCCACCAAGATCAGCCTGCGGCACCTCGAAGCCCTCGAGCGAAATGAATTCCGGCAGCTGCCCGGCGGCGTCTTCAATCGCGGGTTCGTTCGGGCCTACGCGGAGTTCATCGGAGTCTCCGCCGACGACATGGTCAACGCGTACCTGATGCAGGAACAGCAAACGAACGGCAGCAGCGCAGCCGAAGACGGACTCCTGCGTGGCTCCCGTGGTGGCGGGGTTCCGGTCGTCGAGTTCACCGAGTCCCCCGAGCATGGAGATCGACGGATCTACTTCTGGGGCGGAGTCGTCATTGCGGTCCTCCTGGGTCTCGGTTTGACCGCGTGGTTGATGGGGTGGTTCGGATGAGTCAAGACTCTCCAATCGAGACCCTCGTCAACGGGATCCTGGACGGGACGGCGGCTGCGCATCTTCGTACGGCCGCAGCCCGAGGCGCCCTCCCGCTACCGCGACCGACGTTGGTTCGACTCTTCATCGCTCTGTCGGAAGACAACGACGAGGAGGTCAAGTCCGCCGCCGCCGCGAGTCTGGGTGCACTCACGAACGAGGAAACCCGCACGGTGCTGGCGGATGCCGACTGCCCACCACAGGTCCTGGTGCACTTCGCTACCCAGGCCAGCCGGGCGATCGATCTGGCCGAACCGATCGCGTTCCACCCGGCGGTACCGGATGCCGCGTTGGCCATCCTGGCCGCGGGAGGAAACGCCGATGTCTGCCAGTTGGTTCTGACCAACGAGGAACGACTACTGGCTCGCCCGATGCTGCTCGAGCGGCTCATGCTGAACCCGGCGATCTCTGCCGGTCAGCGCGGTCGCATCCTCGAGTTCCTCGAACGTGCCAGCGACCTGGCCGAGAAGGCACGCGAGGAAGCCGGCGATGCCCCGGAGACGCCGGAGGGCGACGAGAACCTTGACGTCGACGACGTCGAGACGATGGCCCGACTACTGGACGTCGATGTCGGCGAACTCATGTCGGTCAGCGAGATCATGGGCGCCGAGGAACTCGAACAATCCGACGACCCGCAGATTCGAAGCACGTTCAGTAAGATCGTCACGCTGTCCGCCGCCCACAAGGCTATCCTTGCGATGAAGGGCGGACGTGAGGAGCGGTCGATCCTGATTCGGGATACCAACAAGGTCGTCTCGTTGGGAGTTCTCAAGAACCCGAGACTCAGTGACACGGAGATCGAGACGATCGCTCAGATGCGAAATGTCTCGGAAGACGTACTGAGAATGGTGGGCGGCTCCAGGGAATGGATCAAGAGTTATACCGTGATCAAGTCGTTGATCAACAACCCGAAGACGCCACAGAGTGTTTCGATGAATTTTGTGTCACGACTACAGAACAAGGACCTCCGCGACCTGGCGAGATCGCGCGAGGTTCCTCAGTTGATCCGTCGGATGGCCAAGCGGACCTTTGACACACGGACGCAACAACAGGGAAACAAACTTCGTAAGAAGTAGCGTCGACAGCGAGGGGTAGAGTTCGATGCGTCTGCTGAAAGAGATCCAGCAACTGACGGGTAATTACCAGGTCAAGTCTGGGATGTACCATTACGCTCGCCGAGAGTTCCGGCAGGCCGAGGAGTTCTTCCGCAAGGCTCTGAAAAAAGAAGAGGAAGACGAGGAAACGCTCTCGGACGAAGACCTGGCGTCGGCACGCCATTATCTGACTCTGGCTCTTGTGGGACGGGCCGAGCGGCTCGAGTCCCGCGAGGAGATCGAGGAGGCCATCGCCCAACTCGAACGGGCGACCGAGATCTGCGACGACTTTCCCGATCTCCAGTTCCGGATCGGACAACTCAACGAGAAGCTCAACCGCTTCGACGCGGCCGTCCGAGCCTACCGGGCCGCCATCAAGATCTCCGACAGCTATCTGCAGGCCCATGTCGGCCTCAGCTTCTGCCTCCTGGATGCCGGCCGCCTCCCCGACGCGGAGAAGGCGTTCTCCCGGGCCCTGGAGATCCGCCAGGCCCGAACGACGGAGCCCTTCAATGTGGGCCTTAAAGCGTTGAAGAAAAAGGATGTAGCCGTCGCGCGCGACCAGTTTCACCGGGTCTTCCGGAGTGCCCCCGAGTTGTGCGAGGCCTACAGGGTCACGGCGATGGAGTGGCTCCAATCCGAGGACTACGAGAAGGCGCTGATCGATTTCGATTGCGCGCTGGAGCTGGGGCCACGCTACCCGGATCTCCACAATTTCCGCGGCGTGGTACTCTGCGAACTTGAACGTTACGAGGAGGCCGTTGACGCATTTTCAACGGCCGCCGATCTTTCACCCGATTTCCGCGCACCTCGGATGAATCTGGCGTTTACGCTGATTCGGGCGGCGGACTACAAGCAGGCGGAGGAGAAGTTACAGGCGATCGTCGACACCGACCCCGGTGAGTCCGCCGCGGTGACGAAGCTGGCCGAGCTTCGCTCCGGGATTTTTCCGGAAAAACGCCGACCCGTATCTCGAGGCAATTCCCTGTGAAGGTATTTGGCAAAACAGACGTCGGCAAACGCCGCGCCAATAACCAGGACCAGTTCGTCGTCGATCGCGACTTACAGTTCTTCGCCATCGCCGACGGCATGGGCGGTCACGCCGCCGGTGAGGTCGCCTCACAGATTGCCATCGAGACCCTCGTCGAACGAATCCCGGCCAATGGTAGGACCGAGAGCGACGAGACCGCCCCCCAGCCGGAGACTCGACTCGTCGAGGCGATCCTCGAGGGCAACCGTCGGATTTGCGAGTCGGTGACGACCCACGAAGAACGTCGCGGGATGGGGACGACGCTGGTGACGTTCTGGCATGTCGCCGATAACGCACTGATCGGTCACGTCGGCGACAGCCGCGCCTACCGTCTACGAGAGGGACAACTGGATCGGCTCACGGAAGACCATTCCTGGGTCGAGGAGCAGGTTCGACGCGGGGTCCTCAGCGACGAGGAGGCCCACAACCACCCGATGCGCAACGTCGTCACCCGGGCCATGGGGAGTGCGGAGAGCCCGGAGGTCGAGTTGAACCATGCGGAGGTTCGCCCCGGCGATCTCTACCTGCTCTGCTCCGACGGCTTGAATTCGATGGTCAGCGACGAGGAGATCCGGCAGACCCTGGCTCGCTACGCCGACTCCCCGGAGGAAGCCTGTGGCGGGCTGATCGAACAGGCCAACGCCAAGGGCGGCGACGACAACATCACCGTGATCGTCATCGGCATCGAAGAGCAAGATATCTCGTAAGCCTCTGTGTCTATATGGGTTCGTGTTGACGGGGCCCAAAATCGCCCTTATATTGTTGCCGTTGCGGTCCTCATGGGGGCATGGGGCAGTTGCATGCGGTCACATAGAAAATACCTGAACTTTCGGGCTATATTGGCGCTCTGCAGCGTCTTGGGCCTGGCCTTGCCTGCCCTCGGTGCCCCGGCTCTCGACGGCCTTTCGGAGCGCCGCCTGGAGGGGGCCAGCTCGACCGGGCGGGCCCAGGCCGTCCGCCAGCTGACCGGTGGACACTCCCAACCCAACGCCTGCCTGACACCCCGCATCGAGGGGCTGACCACCTCTCTGGGGACCTCGACACCGATCCAGGGGCTCCTGGGCGCCCTCAGCCATCGCCGCCCGTCGCTCTCGGAACGAATCCGCCCAACGAACTCCGGAGTCGCCCTCCGCTACCTACCGGATCGAGGTCGCTTACCCGGTGCCTCGCATCCCAGCATCGACGAGACCCTGACGGCGGTCGCCGCCGCCCTGGACAACACGTTGCGTCTACTCGTCGATCAGGTGGGGCTGGCCGCTCCCCGACCGGTGGAGGTCATCCTCACGGACCTGGAAGATGTCGTGACCGGTTACCGCGCCGGCGGGTCGCTGGGTCGTCAACGACAGACGGATCTGATCGTCCTCGATCGCAGCTCCCCCGGTGGCAGCTCGCAGATCGCACGCGCCGCCGCTCATCAGATGGCCCACCAGATCGCCGCCTCGCAACACCCGGCGATCCAGGGCCCATGGGCCGAAGCCCTCGCGGGCTGGGTCGAGTTGACCCTCGACGCCGCACCCGCCATGGAGATCCAACGACTCCTGCAACATCGACTGAACGAGGCCGGCCGCGGTCTGTTCGATGCGGACCCGGAACTCGTCGCGGGGAACGCACTCTGGCTGGCATTCCTTGCCGAAGCGCAAGGAGCCGGAACCGTCGCGACGTGGCTGGAACTGACCGCCGGACTGCCTGCCGGTGAGGTCCCTGCCGGTCCGACGCGGGAACGCTACGACGAGACCCTGAAGAGCCGGACCGGTCTGGATCTGGCGGGTCTGTTACGCGAGTTCCATCTGTGGAGTCTCCTGACCGGAGAACGCAGCGACGAGCACCACTTCAGTTTTGCGTCGTCCCTGACCGCACCCGCCTTTTCCCATCAGGCCGATGGCCTCCCCTCGGTCTCGGTGCGCAACGACCCGGCGGTCGCGCCGTTCGGCACCGCCCAGGTTCGTCTGCGCCCGGAGTTCGACGAGGGTGGCATGCGGATCCGGTTTGAGGGATCGTTCGAGGGGCAATGGGACGCCGACCTGATCCTCGTACAGAGCAACGGCGAGCGACGACGACTGCCCTTCGACCTGCAGGACGGCACCCGAGGCGATCGCACGCTACCCCTTCAGCAGATCGAATCGGCCTGGCTGTTGATTCGAAACCTCGGCGAAGACTCGACGCCGCAGACCTACACGGTCCTGGCCCACGAGGAGCCCGGGTTCCCGTTCGAGCTGCTCTCGGTAGAGGCGGTTGCGACGGGATCCGGTGTCGATATTCGATGGGAGACCGCGGCCGAGCACCAGATGATCGGCTTCAACCTGGTACGTCGCGTGGTCGGTGGCGAGACCACCGTCGTCGTGAATCCTGTCTGGATCCCATCCCTGGGCGATGCGACCCATGCCACGTCGTACAGCTTCTTCGATCGAGGAGCAGACCCCGACATCGATTACGAGTATCGAATTGTGGGCATCACCCGCGATGCCCTCGCCGTACGATCGGGGTTCATCACGGTTCTCAGAGACCGGCGCTGACGCCGTATTGAACCGTTCGCTCCCGCTGGGCTATAGTGGCGCCCCGCCGGAGCGCCCACAGTGCATCCTGATTCAAATCAACCTCACACCCAGACTCCGGAAGACGCACTAAGGCGGCTCCTTCAGGCTGCCATCCGCGATGCGTGGCAGATCGACGACCTGGCGCTGGATTCGATTCCGCTGACCTATCCGCCCAAGGCCGAACTCGGCGATCTGGCATCCCCGATCTGTTTCGAGTTGGCGCGTCGCCTACGTAAGGCGCCTCGGGAGATCGCCACATCGATCGTCGACAAGCTGTCGACCGACGGGACCATCTCACGGGTGGAGGTTGCGGGCGGCGGCTATCTCAACGCTTACCTCGACCGTGATGGGCTGATCGCGGCGCGTCTTCGTGAGACACCCACCGATGCGAAACCCACCGGGGACCACAAGACCATCGTCGAGCACACCAACATCAATCCCAACAAGGCCGCCCACATCGGGCATCTTCGGAACGCCGTTCTCGGCGACACGTTGGTTCGCTTCCTACGACGGCTTGGTGCTCGGGTCGAGACCCAGAACTACATCGACGACACCGGGGTCCAGGTCGCGGACCTGGTCGTTGGATTCCGGTTCATTCGCGAGATGGATCTGGAGGCCGTTCAGACACGCTACTCCGCCGACGAACTGGATCGACGTGGGGAGCGTTTCGACTACGTGGCCTGGGACCTCTACGCCCAGGTGACGAAGTACTACGACGAGGATGCAGAGCGGCTGGAGCAACGGAAAGAGACGTTGCACCTCATGGAACAGGGTGACAACGCCGTCGCAGAGCTGGCAGCGTTCGTCGCACGACGCATGGTTCAGCATCACCTGACGACCATGTCTCGTCTCGGCATCCGTTACGACATCCTCCCCCACGAGAGCGATATCCTTCGTCATCGATTCTGGGAACATGCCTTCGAGCGACTCAAGAGTCTCGGCGCCATCCAGCAGGCCGCCTCCGGAAAGAACCAGGGTTGCTGGGTGATGGACCTCGAGGGTGTCGACGAGGGCAGCGGCGAAGATCAGAAGGTGATCGTCCGCTCCGACGGGACGGTGACCTACGTCGGCAAGGACATCGCCTACCAGATGTGGAAGTTCGGCCTACTGGGTCGAGACTTCGCGTACACCTCGTTCAACTGGTCCCCACAGCGCGCGTGTTACGACGTCTGGACGACTACACATCCCACGGGCGACGAGCCGCATCCGGCCTTCGGTGCCGCCCGGACCGTCTACAACGTGATCGATATCCGTCAGGCGTTCCTTCAACGAGTCGTGAAGCAGGCGCTTCGGCAACTGGGTCACACCGAGGAGGCCGAGCGTTCGATCCATTACTCCTACGAGATGGTGGCCCTCTCCCCTGCGGCGGTCGAAGCGATGTTCCCCGCGTACGCACTCTCGGACGAGGAGCGGGCCAAGGCCTACCTCGAGATGTCCGGCCGCAAGGGGCTGGGCTTGCGGGCAGACGACCTTCTGGACGCGTTGATTCAGCGTGCCGGGGCGGAGGTCGCGCAACGAAACGCCGATCTGGGTGACGACGCGTCTCGCGAAATCGCCGAGCAGATTGCGATCGGTGCGCTCCGTTACTACATGCTGCGCTTCTCCCGAAACCGTGTCGTCGCATTCGACCTGGACGCGGCGCTGGCGTTCGAGGGCGAGACGGGTCCTTATCTTCAATACACGGTCCTGCGCGCGCGAAACATCCTGCGAAAGGCCGTGGGGGAATTCGGCGAGGCATCCCAATCGACCGAGAGCCTCACCGAGGCGGCGCTGCTGGACGCGCTCCCCGAGGAGAGCCGAGCGGATCACTGGAATCTTGTACTGCAACTCCTACGCGTTCCCGCGACGTTGCGGCAGGCAGTCGATAGTCTCGAATTGTCGTCGGTCGCCAAACACGCCTACGTCCTGGCGCAGGCGTTCAACTCGTTCTACCACCGCTACCCCGCGATCAAGGAACCGGATCCGTCCACGCGACAGACACGGCTGGCGGTCATCCGCATCTTCCACGACGGAATGGTCGATCTTCTTTCGCTGATGGGTGTCCCGGTTCCCGATCGCATGTAGCATGTGACTCGGCAATCATGAGTCGCGCCTCGTGGGGTTTATGATGATCGTTCCGAGCGATTCGTTCTGGAGCTGCCGGGCGACAAGGCCGACCTCGCGGTGCGCGGTGTCGATGCCGCGGGAAACGAGCCTCGGATCGAGCTACCGGTGGCAACCGAGTGACCCCGGCGTAGTGTCTCTACGGGGGGCGCTGCATGACGCAGGGGAGGGAACCATGAGGCCGTTCGCGTTGCGTTTGATTTCGTGGATGCTGCCGTTGCTCGTCTGCATCGGGTGCATCGGGTGCACCGCCCCGGCCGGCACCGGCAGTGCCGGCAACCCCTCGACCGTCCGCGTCTCGATCCTCTCCGCGGACCCGCCGTCCCTGAGTCTTCTGGGGAGTAGCGATCTCAACTCCCAACGGCTTGCGGTCCAGATCACCGACAGCCTGGTGCAGTACGACCCCAACATGAAACTCGTTGGACGGCTCGCGACCGACTGGACGGTCAGCGAAGACGGAACGTCGATCACCTTCAACCTTCGTCGCGACGTACGGTGGCAGGACGGTCAGCCGTTCACCTCCCGCGATGTCCTCTTTACCGCAGAGGCGGTGCGTCGACCGTCCGTCGCCAACACCATCTTCGCTCCACAGCTCGAAACCCTCGCCGCGATCGAGGCGCCGGACGACTACACCGTCGTCGTTCGTTACGAAGAGGGATTCCCCGACATGCTGGAGCCCTGGCGAATGCCGCAGCTCCCGGCTCATCTTGCGGGCCTGGACGAGGACCTCGTCACCGGCAAGTACGCAAAGCATCCTGTCGGCTGCGGGCCGTTCCGTTTCGAACAACACATCCCCGGCCAGGAGATCGTCCTGTCCGCCAACGACGACTACTGGGACGGACGACCGTCCATCGATCGGCTGGTCTTCAAGATCTACCCGGAAATGCAAACCGCCTATCAGGCGCTCCTGGCAGGCGAGATCGACCTGATGCCCATGAGCCCCGATCTGCATCGCCAGGCCCGCGAATCCGATCGAGCGGATCGCTGGACCTTCGATGTCTACCACACCTTCAGCACATGGCTGATGACCTGGAACCAGACCGGCTCCAACCCCTTCTTTGACGACCCCCGGGTGCGAAAGGCGATGGTGCATGCCCTCGACCGGGATACCTTCATCGAGACGGTTCTGGGTGGGCATGCGCGCTCCGGGGTCACGACGTTCCATCCGGACCTGGTCTGGGCGGATCCAGACGCTCGACCGCTCGAGTACTCGCCGGAGACTGCGCGGCGACTGCTGGCCGAAGCTGGTTGGCTGGACCACGACGGCGACGGTTTGTTGGACCGTGACGGCACCCCATTCCGCTTCACGATCCTGGTCGCCGCGTCGACCATGAAGCTCGTCGATCACATGGCCGCGTGGCAGCAGGAGTCCTGGAAGGCGTTGGGAATCGACGCACGCATCGATCGACTGGAGTGGCAGGCGTTTCGGGAACGTCGCAACGCGGGAGAATTCGACCTGGCCTCCTACACCCTTCGCTTTTCGCCCAACCCGGATCAATCCGATCTCTATCATTCGACGGCACGCGAGAGCGGCATCAACTACTTCGGCCTGGCCGACGATGAGCTGGACCGCCATCTCGAACGGGCCCGGGAACTGGGGCTCGACGACGACCAACGCCGGGCGATCCTGCATCAGGTTCAGCGACGGCTACAGGCGCTCGAACCGGTGACCTGTCTGTTCTACTTCGCGACGCCGTTGGTCTACGACCGCCACCTTCAAGGTGTCAAGACCACCCCTCTGGGTCTGGTCGAAACGACGGCGGGACCACGTCATTGGCGCTGGTCGGAGGTCGATGGCGAGTGATCGTCCTGATCGTCCGTCGGTTGGGCAGCGCCCTGGCAACGTTGTTCCTGGTCTGCGCCGCGGTCTTCCTCCTGATCCAGTTGGCACCGGGAAGCGCCGTCGACGAGAGTTCGGATCAAGACGGTTTCAACCGACTCACGACGGAATCCCGAGAAGAGCTGCGAAGGATCTATCGACTGGATCGTCCGTTGCCGGTCCAGTTCGGACTCTGGCTGTCCGACCTGGCACGGGGTGACCTGGGACAGTCGTTCGCCAACCGTCAGCCGGTGCGCGAGAAGATCACCGAACGGCTCGGCGTGACGCTGACGCTGAACGCGTTGGCATTGACGCTGATGATCGGCCTCTCGGTTCCTCTCGGAACGTTGGCGGCCTGGCGACCCGGATCCCGGCTCGACCGTTGGACCGCGACGGGGCTCTACGCGCTCTACGCCATCCCGGCGTTCTGGGCCGGACTCCTGTTACAGAATTTCCTGTCGGTCCGCCTGGGCTGGTTTCCGGTGGCCGGCAGCGGCTCCGCGGAATTGGCCGGTCTCTCGTGGGGGGCGCGATCCCTCGATGGGATCCTCCATCTGGTCTTGCCGGTGCTGACGCTGAGTTACGGCGGCATCGCCTATCTCTCCCGATTCGTTCGGGCGACGCTCCTCGAGCAGGTCGGTGGAGAGACCCTCCTGGCGGTACGTGCGCGGGGTCTGTCGCGCTGGGTCGCCCTGTGGCGACACGGCTTCCGACTTGCGGCGGTGCCGATGTTGACGCTGGCGGGATTCCTCCTGCCGGCGTTGTTCAGTGGTTCGGTGATCGTCGAGACGTTGTTCTCGCTTCACGGGGTCGGTCGTCTGTTCGTCGATGCGGCGCTCCAACGGGATGTCCCGGTCCTGATGGGGCTGACACTCGTCTCCGGCGCCACGACCCTCGCCGGCATCGTGCTGGCGGACATCTTTTACGTCGTCTTCGATCCGAGGGTCCATCGTGGATAGCCGCCGAACACGGTCGTTGCGTGTGGGGTTGGTGCTGGCCGCAGGGCTCGCGCTGGCGGCGCTGCTGGCCCCCATGGTCGCGACCTCCACACCGATCTGGGCCGACCCTGACGAACGTCCGTCCGTGACGGCGCCGATCCCCTACGACCCCGGCGCGATCGACCTGCGGGCCCGGCTCTCCCCTCCGTCCCGTGCCCACTGGTTGGGCACCGACGCGTTGGGTCGCGACGTGGCCTCACGACTGCTGCACGGCTCCCGGGTCTCGCTCTCGGTGGGGTTGCTGGCGGCGCTGGCGGCCCTGGCCATCGGCATCCCCCTCGGCGCCGTGGCCGGTTACCGAGGAGGCTGGATCGACCACGCCGTCTCTCGTTGCATGGAATCGATCCTCTGTTTCCCGTCCCTCCTGCTGGCGCTGGCGCTGTTGGCGGCTCCGCCGGCAATCTTCTCCGGTCTGTCGGCGATCGTTCGGGTCTCCCTGGTGATCGCAGTCAGCGGTTGGATTCCCATCGCCCGTTTCCTCAGAGCCGAGATCCTCACGCTGCGGGACTCGGATCTCGTTCGCGCCGCCGAGGCCTCGGGACTCCCCCGTCGCCGGATCCTGGTGCGTCATCTCCTGCCCGGTGCCCTGGCTCCCGTCCTCGTCACCGCGGCGTTCGCGGTGGCGGGTGCGATGACCCTCGAGGCGGCACTCTCATTCCTGGGGCTGGGGGTTCCGCCGCCGACACCGACCTGGGGAGGGTTGCTGTTCGATGCCCGGGAGCATATCTACGAGGCGTGGTGGCTGGCGCTGTTTCCCGGTGTCGCGCTGTTCGCGGCGGTGCTGACCTGCAACCTGATCGGCGAGGGGCTGCGAGATCGGCTGGACCCTCGAACGCCGCGGCGATGAAGTCCATCCGGCTCGCCGTCCTGGCCATCCTTGGTTGGGGCGTGCTCTGGATAGCGGTCGGCGGCACCACCCTGGTAGGTACCCAGACGATGCGAGGCATCTCGATGGAACCTGCTCTCGGTTCCGGCGATCGAATCTGGGTCGATCTCTGGACTCCCCACGGGACCCCGCCCCCGGTCGGCCAGACCTGGCTGTTCCGGGATCCGGAGGATCGTCTGGTCGTCAAACGGGTCGCCACAGCACCGGGGTTCCCCGAGGATCGCCCCCGGGCAGGGCTGTGGTCCGAACCCCCGGGAGGGCCGGGGGTCTGGCTCCTGGGGGACCACGCCGAGGACAGCGACGACAGCCGTCGCTATGGTCCGGTCCCGCTTCAGCGCCTCAGGGGACGGGTCGTCGGGATCTACTGGCCCCCGGAGCGGATGGGTCCGATCCCGCCGTAGCCCGCGGGGTCGATCTCGACGTTGGCAAAGCCCGCTCCCCGGACCACCGACTCGATCCGGCTCCGGAACGCGTCCCGACCGCTCCGGCTGAGCCCCTCGGCATCCAGCTCGACCCGGGCCAGCGGGAAATGGTCCCGCACTCGGAATTCGGTCAACCCCAGGGCCCGGAGCCCCGTCTCGGCGACCTCGATGCGGGCCAACCGCTCCGAGGTGACGACGGTGCCCACCGGCAGCCGCGAGGCCAGGCATGGAGAAGCGGGCTTGTCCCGGACCGGGAGCCCGGCGGCCCGGGCGACCTCCCGGATATCGGCCTTGGTGAGTCCGGCGTCCAGGAGGGGGGAGCGGACGGACCGCTGCTCCGCCGATCGCATCCCCGGGCGGTTGTCCCCCAGATCATCGACGATCGCCCCGTAAGCGATCTCCAGGATACCCAGGCGCCGGCCCAGATGGGCCAGACGCTGAAAAAGCTCTTCCCTGCAATGAAAACAGCGATCCCCGCGGTTGGCGACATAGTCCGGCTGCTCCAGTTCGTAGGTCGCCACCCGCTCCAGGCGTACCCCCACGCAGCGGGCCACCGCCTCGGCGTCCTCCAGATCGCTCCCCGGGACGGCGGCGGACTGACCGGTGGCCGCCACGACGTTCTCGGCACCCAGCGCCCGAACCGCCAGATGGAGCAGCACGGCACTATCGACGCCTCCACTGAGCGCGACGATCAATTTCCGACTCTTCTTGAGAGTCGCGATTGCCGTGGTTGTCTTGGTCTCGAGTGACATTTGATCGACCGATCGGACCCACGGTCGGGTCCCCTGCTTCGCCGTCCATGGTCCGCGATTCCGCCCCCCGTAAGGGATGCCGGAAGGGCGCCTCGTCATGCTGCGTCATCACCGCAAGAATGCGCGGAATAATCCGCATTTTAGCATCGAAATCGAGGCTGCCGTTGCGGTGATCGAGACCGCATGGAGCTCGACGTATCCGCTTGACAACCTACAGGACTCACCGTACAAACTCCCAATCCCACTGGGGGGGTTGTGTGTAGTTTTTGACGACGCACCGATCTTAATTCATCAACAGATCGGATGCAGGAGGAGGGTGTTCAGATGCAGTTCCTCTCTGGCAGGCGGTGGTTTGTCCTCGCCGTGGCCATTGTGAGCTTAACCGTCAGTCCTTTCTTGACCTTCGCGGGTAAACAGGAAACGGCCATCAATAATGATGATTCGTCCGGTTTTTCGCGGGCCGAGAAGGATATTGACACCGAAGGAACAGTGATTCCTTCGACGTTTGTCCGATCCAATTACGTCTGGCCTTACGCGGCCGGTCCGTATTACGGGGATGTCTCTGCAAATCTGCAGAAGGCCCCCGGTACGCTGCGAACCGCCGTCGGTTCCTTCCGCCTGGCGGAAGGTCTGACCACGCTGCCCGGTGAGTTAAGAACCACCAACAAGCTGGATCAGGTCGGTGCGCAGTACTTCATTTTCCAACTCAGTCGAGACGCGATCATCAGCGGTAGCCTCGACTCGATGCGCGGCAAGATCAACGCCGGCGGTGGACAGATCGTCCGTCACCTGCAGGTTTCGTCGTTCATCGCTCGAGTCGACAAGGCCACCATGGGTGCTGTCGTCGACACGCCGGGTCTCCTGGCCGTCGAGCCGTACCACGCGGCATTCAAGCTGGACCCGGCCATCGGTCGCTCGCCGCTGGTCAACCCTCTGGATGCAACCTCCGATATTTACAAACTCGAGATGCGAATCTTCGAAGGCGAAGACAGCGCCTCCGTTGCCCAGGCGATCGCCGCCATGGGTGGCAATGTGCTCTCCGTCCGCCCCGGCTCGCTGGTCGCGGAAGTCCATCGTGAGCGACTTGCCCAGCTGGCATCTCTCGAGCCGATCGAATGGATCTACGAGAAACTGCCGACCCTGATGCACGCCGAGGAGACCACCTCGACCATGCAGGCCGGCTTCCACGGCGGCGTGCCGAACAAGGGCGTAGCGCCCTACAGCGACGCCGGCATCCGTGGTCAGAACCAGATCCTGATGGTCCTGGACAGCGGCATCCAGCTCGATGCCGCCGACCTCTCGAACGATCACCTCATTTCTTCCGGGGACACCGACCTTTCGGACGACGCCACCATCAACGGTAGCCATCGCAAGGTCATCCTCTACGAGACCACCAACCAGTTCGCACCTGGCGACGGCGACCTCCTGGGTTGCGACGCCAGTAACGTCGGTGGCTTCACCCACGGTCACACCGTGTCCACAACCGCCCTCGGTAACGCCGATCACACGCCCGGTGGTGGCAACGAGTTCCTCGCCGAGGACACCGTGGCCAACGGTGGCGACGGTCAGGAGTGGAACCTCGACGGCGTCGCTCCCGATGCCAAGCTGATCGCCTATGACGCCCAGCGCACCCCGGCGGCAGCCTCCTGCTCCGACCCCGGCAACGGCTCCCTCTTCGTCGGCACCCTCTACTCCGGCGGCGTGACCGGCTCTCTCGGTGAGAGCTACAGCCTCGGTGCGACGGTCGCCAACTTCTCGTGGGGCAGTGACACTAACACCTACTCGAGCTCGGCTTCCGAGATCGATTCGTTCATAAGCGACAAGCAGAACGCGCTGGTCTTTGTCGCCGCCGGCAACTCTTCGCTGGACGCGGACAACGACAACATCCCGGACGAGGGTACGCTGGACGAGCCGGCCACCTTCAAGAACGGCTTCGCCATCGGTGGTAGCGGTAACGCCAACGACACCGGTGCCGGGGGATCCCTCCTCAGCCGCTACTTCTTCAGCAGCGTCGGCCCGGCTCCGGGCGGTCGTATCGCTCCGCAATTGATGGCCCCCGGCACCGACTTCGGTGGCGCCGGCAACATGGGCATCGACTCGGAGTACAGCTGCCTCACCACCGACAACGGGCAAGACGGCACGGTTGAGTGCGACCTGGTCGAGGGTCTCAGCGGAACGAGCTTCGCGTCGCCGGCAGCCGCCGGCGCGGCGTTGATCGTCAGCGAGTACTTCCACCAGGGCTTCTTCCCCGACGCCACCGGGTCCAACCCCGCTAACGCCGGTGATGTGGCGACCGATGTCTCCGCAGCCCTGCTGAAGGCCGTCCTCGTGGCGTCTGCCGAGTACATGCCCGGCGGCAACCTGACCGTCGCCCATCGTTTCAACAACGAGCAGGGCTACGGTCGTATCGAGCTGGACAACGTCCTTCCGCTGCAGAGCTGGCCGTTCTCGGTCACCGGTCTTCTTGTGAAAGACGGCGGGCTGATCGGCGGAGCGGGTATCGGACCGGCAAACCTGACCCTGCCCGGCGCCATCGACGCAGTGGGCGGCGGCTCGCAGTCCACGATGTTCGAGGTCTGCGACGACTCCCAGCTGCTCAAGGTCTCCCTGGCCTGGATCGAGGGATCGGGTAGTGCCCTTGCCAACGATCTCAACCTGACCGTCACGGCTCCGGCCCCAGACAGTCGGGTCTACTACGGCAACTACTTCACCGACGATGACAATCGCGACGGCGCTATCGACGGGGTTACCGAGGACTGCGGCTCGATCGTCGGCGGCGCCGGCGGCATACTCGACGCATCGCGGTGGAGTCTCCCGGTCTGCGTCCGTGGCAACGCCACCACGTCCCCTCAGGATGGCAGCAACCCGACGGAGGCGATCTACCTGACGCCGGACTTCGACGGCGACGGGACCGAGAACGATCCCAACGACCCGTTCCAGAACGACACCAACCCCGCCGACGACCGCCAGGTCATCGCGGGTATGTGGACGGTTGAAGTCTCCAGCCCCGGTGGCGGCACCGATGCCTCCCAGCAGTACGCGGTGGTCATCGCCGGCGGTGTCTGCGGCGGCTCGTCCGTCCGTCTGGATCAGGCCCAGTACGTCTGCAACGCGGAGGCGGAGATCACCATCACCGATGTGGACGAAGCCGGTGACCTGGCTGCCGGTGTCACGATCGGAGAGGTCTCCGGTCGAACCACGGTCGAGGTCCTCGACCCCAACGACGTGGTCGTCGACACCGAGACCGGTCTTACCTTCACGCAGGTCGGATCGTCGCTCAAGTTCGAGTCCAGTATCGTCATGACCGACGCCACGGCTCCGGATCCCGGCAACGGTGTTCTCGATGTGAGCAGTGGCGACTCGATCCGGGTGACCTACGCGGATGAGATCGGTGGAACGCCCGATGTCAACAAGGTGCGGGTCAACACCGCCGATGTCGACTGTCGCGCTCAGCTGAGCGTCGGCACGATCACCTTCGGTCTCTTCGGAACCGACACCAACTTCTTCGTCAACGGTGGCTGCGAGCGAAACGCCCGTGGCAACTTCGAGTTCGGCTTCCCGGATCGTTATCTGGACGCCGGCGAGAACATCGTCTTCAACTTCACCTACGGCTCCAACGAGACGACTCCGCTGGAGAACGCTGAAGTCAGCATGCGATGCGTCATGGCGAACGACGCGTTGGCCAATGAGGACTGTCGACCCGGCACTCCCTCGGAAGCGGGTTGCACCAACTCCAACCGAACCCTCGAAGGCGGTCACCTGGCCTGTGGCGCGGGGATCATGTCGATCCTCAACAGCCCGCAGACCGTGGGACTGATTCCGGGTGGTGCGGCGATCGCGTCGAACTTCGCGATTCAGTTGCCGGAGTCTCTGGCTGGAACCCCGGAAGTCGAGCTGGTCATCGAGTTGACCGCCGCGACGTCCGGCAAGACCGGCAAAGCGGTCGCCGTATCTCGTCAGACGCTGAACGTCGACGAGACCGAGGTTCTCTACTCCACCGACTTCCCTGGCGGTGGTGTCGAGAATCGCGACCGAAACAACAACGAGCTGCTTGAGGCTCCCACCACGAACATCGGTGACTTCCTGGAAGACTACCGATTTGAGAGCCGAACGTTCCTGCCGTTGACCGCCAATAGTAAGAACGCCAATCTCGGATCTCCCTGGAACTTCGACTCCAACGACGGTGGATTCGTCTCCGGCATTACGGCCAACACGGACATCACCGCCATCTCCCAACTCGCACGTCCCGCTCAGTGGGGCGAGGATCAGAACTTCGACGGTGCCCTCGGTCTGGCTTGCGCCATCGCCGGTACGCCGTGCACTACGTTCGGTTCCCCTGCTGAGTGTCCGATCGGCGGCGATCTCTGCATCTTCCTGGAAGATCGCGATCCCCGCGATGGGCAGATCCAGAAGAGTTGGAGCACCCTCGGCGGTTGCGGCTGGCAGACCAAGGCTCCTGGAACCTGCTCGCTCGATCCCAGCATCGGTTGCTACAACGACGGGGATTGCGCCGCCGGCGGCGACGGCGTCTGCAGCGGCGGCGGGCAGGCCACGGGTGGTGTCTGGCATACCGGTACCATCGGTGACCCGGCAGCCACCAACTGTCTGGTCGTCGGCCCGGGTGCCGGTGACTGTCAGGCCTACGAGATCATCGGTGGCGACACCGGTCAGGCGGCCTGGCGCGAAGTTCTCATCTCCCCCGAGATGGAGAAGGTCAGCAACGACCCGGATGTGGAAGTCCGCCTCGTCACGGTCGAGTGGAACCAGGCCATCGAGCTTGGTGACTCCAACGCGGTCTACTTCTGGTCGGTGGATACCGACACCAGCTCAGCCCTCCCCGTCGACATTAAACGTGACGGTGGTGCGCTGAACGCAGGCGGTGGTTCATACGGTGCGGTCTCGGGAGGCGGCAACCCCGCGCTGTCGGACGGATACAGTATGTTCACGACCCTGGACCCGGGTACGCGTCAGAGTATCAACGGTACGGTCGGCAACAACCGCGAAGGCAAGAGTTCTTGCTACTTCGAGGATCCGCTGGCAATTGCCCTCGATACTCTCCAGGACGATCTGGGTCTCGCCGGTCCGGAAGACGACGATATCAACAACCGATATTGCATCGATGCTCCGAACCGTTCTTGCACCAGCAACGCCGATTGCAGCGACCTCACGGACACGACGTGTGCCGCCGCAACCGGAATCACCGATGACTACGTTGCGAAGAACGGCCCGGCCCGTAACGCCGACCTGAACGACTGGAACGGTCTCGATATGCGTTTCTTCACGCTCGAGGATGTTTTCGGCCCGACAGGCGACACATGGGAGACCGCGATCGGTCTCTCCGTCTTCGAGAAGCTCAGCCCCAGCGACAGCGACCCGGTCGCCGACTTCGGTCTTGCGGTCGACGACTGGAACGTCGAGTGGAAAGAGGTCAGTCTCACGGTTGACAACACCACGTGTACCACCGGTGGCGATTGCGCCGTCCTGGACCTGGATACCTTCCAGTTCTTCGAGGGCAACTCGCTGGTCTCCATCACGTTGCTTGAACGTTCCCCTTCGGTGAACGACTGCAACGACGACGGCGACTACATCGATGCTGAGGACGACTTCAACTGCGACAACGACGCAACCAACGACGTCCGCGTCAAGGTCACGTCGGAAGCCGAGATCGAGGGCGAATTCGTCAACCTCGAGCTGACGTCCGCCGCCTGTAACTGCGAGTATCGCGGCCAGATTGCGGTGTCCGTTTCCTACGATGTCGATCCCGGCGTGCTGTTCTTGCAGCAGTCCGGTACCGACCCGCCGACGGTGACCGTCACCTACGACGATCGCTTCGACGGGATCTCGGGCCCATGCGACAACAGCATCGACCCCGAGGCCAACGGTCTGGTGCAGGCGGCGACGCCTGTCTTCATCACGACCGGTAACGTCCAGGTTCTCGACTACGCGTTGGTAGACAACCAGCCCCTCAACGACGGCTGGGCCGATACCAACGAGACCGTCGATATGTTCCTGACCATCGGTAACAAGACCGGTGTGCCCCTGACGGGTGTTTCGGCACGACTGCAGACCAACGATCCCAAGATCGACTGCGTCACCAAGCCCTTCATCGAGATCGGCGATTTCGAAGAGGGCGAGACCCGGATCACCCCGGTGCCGTTCACCTTCCATGTCTCTCCCACTGCCAACCGCGCGGGTGAGTTCGAGGAGTTCACCTCCGACTTCCAGATCATCCTGGAGTCGGACCAGCTGCTCGCACCGACGTTCCCGCAGACGCTGACGATCGATCTCGATCTGTCGGCAAGCGGCGGATCGGCCCCGGCCATCTTCTTCGATGGGTTTGAGGGTGCCGTGGAGGTTGCTGACTCGTTATTCGAGATCGACAACATCGACAGCACGCTGTTCGGTCCTGTACCGTCTGATGGCTTCCGATGTCAGTACTCTGACCCGGACTACGTCAACTCCAACTCGTATGGTCAAATCGATGACTGCTGGGTCGGTTCCAGTGGAACTGCCGCAGCTGCGGTCAACTGGTGGATCAATACGACGGCCAACCCCAACGGTGGACGTGGTTACTCCGGCGACCAGTCGTTGTACTACGGCGTCGACCCTGAAGACGTCGCCTTCGACGCTCAGACGACTCGTCTGGCCGTCATAGAGGCGGTTCAGACGACCGACCCGATCAACATCGGCTGGGACACCGTATGCAGCTTGACCCGTACGACGATCTGCGCCAACGACGGGAACTGCCCCGGTGGTGAGACCTGTGTACCTGTCGCGCCGACACTGTCCTTCAAACATCAGATCAGTGTGATGGACAGCCGTTCGGTCAACGTGAACGCCGGCGAGTCTGCAGATCGCGGTGTGATTAGTGTGCAGCTGGCTGATGGAGCCGGCGTCGGAAGCGGGAACTGGATCAAGATCACTCCCTTCGACAACGTCTACGATCAGCAGGGCACCGACAACTACCAGGAGTGTCTCTTTGACCCGACGGACGATGGTACGACCGAAGACGATTTCTTCGATCCTACCGACCCCAACCGTCGTCTTGGCCCTTCATCCACCTGCTTCCCGTCGCTGTCGTTCGTATTCCTCGGCGACACCTTCGAGCAGAACTCGTTTGCCGAGCTGAATCTCGGTAACGCCAGTGACGGTCCGGGTCTCCTGGGCAACAACGGCGCCGGCACCTGGGTCGAGTCCAAGTTCTCCCTCCAACGATTCCGAGGTCGACGAATCCGTACGCGATTCCTCCTCTCGAGCATCAAGGTGGGCGGCACGGAAACCTACGAGGCGGCGTTCGACTTCAACCCGGATCCGGGCGACGATGGCTGGTGGATCGATGATGTCACCATCACCGATACTCTGACCAACGCTGCGACGGTGATCGTAGATAACGACGACAACTCCGCACTACCCGGTTGTGGCATCAACTGTTCGGGTGTCATTGCGGGCTTGACCGTCGACCCGGCGGGTGTCATTCCGGCACCTGGCCAGGCGGTCGAAGTCACCGCAGATACATCCTCAGCCACGGCCTGTCTCGACGGCGTTCTCCAGTTCCGTTACTCGATCGACCTGAACGGCGACGACATGAGCGGCGGGCCCGGAGAGTTGTTCCGCGACTGGACCGACAACCCGGATCTGCTTCAGGCACCGACTGCAACCACGACGTATGTGGTGGACGTCCGTTGCTCGAACCAGACTCCGACCCTCTGTCAGGACTCGGCGGCCATCGAGGTCGTCGTCACCTGTCCGTCGACGGGCACGCTGACTTCCGGGTTCCCGGATATCACAGCCACCGACGTCAATACACTCGTGTGGAGCCCGGCGACGTTGGGTACGTATGCCAAGGGTCTGGATGCCACACTGTCCAGCTACACGCCGTCCGGTACGGGTGGCGTGGTCGGAACATCCCACGACATGACGCCGGATAACCCGGTTAGTGGGGAGTTCTACTGGTACCTGATTCGTGACAATGCGGGCGGTTCCGGACCGGCCTGTAACGTCTCGGGTAGCGGATTTGTCTGGGGTAACGCGGCGCGTGATGCGTCACCGAATCTGCCCTAGGTAACGCCTTGACTCTGATTCGCTCAGAGGGGGGGAGGAACTTCGGTTCCTCCCCCTTTTTCTTTTTGCGGCGACTCCTCAACGTGGATCGTTGATTGCGGCCGGCCTCGACAGAATACGGCTCGCGGGTCCGGTTCTGAAGGCGACTCCGAGTACGGATGGGGCGACGCTCCTGCGGAGGCATCCCGGGAAGTCTGTCGCGAGCCGTCAGGCGCAGCTCAGGTAGCGGGCAACTCTACTCTCTGCTCGAAGAGTCGCACCGCCAGCACATCAACCCAACTCCAGATTCGATCGGTCAGCCCGAGATCCATCGCGGGCGAACTCCGCGACACGCGCCTCTCGGACCTTCGTTTAACAAAGTTGCGCCAGACGGCGAAAAGCGCGAGTCGACCCACGGTGTAGTCGACCCTCCGACCGAAGGCGATGGTCTCGCGTCGGTGATGGGCCTGGCTGTGACGGATCAATTTGTGTACCAGGTCGACTGCAAACATCCCGCGGTCCCGCCGACGAGCCCGAGCGCGGTCGCGTTCCGGCGAGCGATCGGGATTGGCGAAGATTGAATGACGGATCGGCACAGCGCCTCGTTGGAGCTTCCGAACAACCGACGTGTAGGCGGGGTGGTGATCGCTAACCAGGTCGAGACCCCCTGGCGATTTGGCGAGAAGCATTTGCAGCAATCGTGCGGTGGAATCAGTGATTACGCCCTTTCGGACCGGACTTGGAGAACGCTTCAGAGCTCGCTTTCGGGTCGAGCGACCACCGACACGCAGGTACCTCGCGCCGTCGAGTCCGTAGACGAACCAGGATCGATCTCCGACGGCGGTGCCAACGCCCAGTCGCTCGACTTGCGATCGCACGAAGGTCTCAAAGTGATCGAAGACGATCGGCTCACGAATTTCGTCGACCTGAGCAAGCGTCCATCGCTGGAACAGCGTGGCGTGTCTGCCGAGCCGCACACTCATCCGTGTGACCGTCGAGTGGGAGCAGCCCAACGAACGTGCGATCTGACGATTGGCCGAGCCGGCGACCAGCAGTGCGGCGACCGGTGCCAGGAGCTCGGGCCGCTTCAGCCGAT